>NZ_JBEOZU010000018.1:0-1724 GCF_040298185.1 Streptomyces sp. NPDC001634
CCACACGCCGCAACGACGCGCACAGAAAAGCCGATCACGGCCACTGTCAACCATCAGCTGGGACCGAAGTGTCAAGCATCTCCCGGGACCGGACACGCCCTACGCGAGCGACTGAGTTACAACCTTCTTCACGGGTTCAAGGCGGCTCGCTCCACTCCCCGCGCGCGGCCCGACCCCCGGCCGGGCCTGCGCTCCTGTCTCCGCCCCGCTCCAGCCCGGCCGGCGTCCGTGCCGCGCGCACAGCAATCAGCCGCTTGCCGTAGAAGGGGTACGTCGTGGCTGAGGCGGTCCCCAATGACGTCGGCCAGGCCAAGTCAGAGGGGCCCGAAACGGCCACAGGCACGCGGTCGCAGTCCGTCTTGACTATCGCGGCATGGGCCCACGGGCACGACGGGAGTGACTGGGCTGATCAAGCGCCGTCTGGACTCTCTTGGCCGAACACATGGCGCGCCATCGGGCTCACGAAGAGAGGAAACGGTAGTTGTCGGGGCGCCGGGGCGACCCTTGTCCGACCCGGCCCCGCCGTGAACGGGCGCATGAGGTACCCCGCGAGGAAGTGCCGTCGCGGCGATGACCACCGGATGTGTGGTGGCCGGCGACGGCCGGAGGATGAAAGGCAGCTTGAATGGAGATGCCCAGGTTTCATCTCGACCTGCTCTTCGCGTTCAGACGCACCAGACGGGCAAGAGGCCGACAGTGGACGCGGCACAGCCGGGTTGGGGCGGTAGCGGCCCTGGGTGCGGCGCTGGTGTTGTTCTGCCCCGGGGTCGCGCTGGCCGCCCCGGGCGATCTGGATCCCACTTTCGGCACCGGCGGCAAGGTCCTCACCGACTTCGGCGGCACCGACTTTGCCACTGCGGTGCAGGCCGACGGCAAGATCATCGCAGTCGGCCAGAGCGACGGAGCCTCGGCCGGCGACTTCGACTTCGCGCTGGCCCGCTACAACACCGACGGCAGCCTGGACCCCACCTTCGGCACCGGCGGCAAGGTCACCACCAACTTCGGCGGCGGCGACGGGGCTCGCGCGGTGGCAGTGCAGACCGACGGCAAGATCGTCGTCGCTGGCTTCAGCAACACGGGCATCTCCAACTTCGCGGTGGCCCGCTACAACACCGACGGCAGCCTGGACCCCACCTTCAACGGCACCGGCGCCGTGACCACCGACTTCGGCGGCGAAGACCTGGCTTTGGGAGTGGCGCTGCAGGCCGACGGCAAGATCGTCGCCGTCGGCTTCACCAGCGTGTTCGGCAGCGACGACTTCGCGCTGGCCCGCTACAACACCGACGGCAGCCTGGATTCCACCTTCGGCACCGGCGGCAAGGTCATCACCGACTTCGGAACCGGCGGCAACGACATTGCCAACGGGGTGGTGGTGCAGACCGACGGGAAGATCGTCGCCGCCGGATCCAGCGACACAGCCGGCACCAACGACTTCGGGCTGGCCCGCTACAACACCAACGGCAGCCTGGACAACACCTTCGGCACCGGCGGCCTTGTCACCACCGACTTCGGCGGCATCAGCGATCAGGCTTTCGGGGTGGCTCTGCAGACCGACGGCAAGATCGTCGCCGCCGGTTTCAGCAACGCGAGCAACGCCAACGACTTCGCGCTGGCCCGCTACAACACCAACGGCAGCCTGGATTCCACCTTCGGCACCGGCGGTAAGGTCCTCACCGATTTCGGCGGCATCGACGAGGCGTTCGGAGTGGCTCTGCAGACCGACG
>NZ_JBEOZU010000018.1:1820-135457 GCF_040298185.1 Streptomyces sp. NPDC001634
CCGACGGCAGCCTGGATTCCACCTTCGGCACCGGCGGTAAGGTCCTCACCGATTTCGGCGGCATCGACGAGGCGTTCGGAGTGGCTCTGCAGACCGACGGCAAGATCGTCGCCGCCGGCTTGACCACCGCGAGTGGCAACGCCGACTTCGCACTGGCGCGCTACAACACCGACGGCAGCCTGGACTCCTGCTTCGGCACCGGCGGCAAGGTCACCACCGGCTTCGGCACCGGCAGCGCCGACCTGGCTTCGGGGGTGGCGGTGCAGACCGACGGCAAGATCGTCGCCGCGGGCCGGAGCAACGCGGGCGGCACCTTCGACTTCGCGCTAGCCCGCTACCTAGGCGGCGGCGCCCCTCAGTGCCTGACCATCACCAAGACCCATACCGGGAACTTCACCCCAGGCGGGCCGGGCGTCTACACCATCACCGTCGGCAACAACGGAACCGCCCCAACCAACGGCACCACCGTCACCGTGCACGACACCCTCCCGACACCGCTCACCGCCCTCAGCATCACAGGCCGCGGATGGCGCTGCACCCTGTCCACCCTCACCTGCACCCGCAGCGACGTCCTAGCCCCCGGGAGCAGCTACCCGCCCATCACTCTGAGGGTCCGCGTCCCCCGTAACACCCCCACCCAGGTCGTCACGAACACCGTCACCGTCACCGGAGGCGGCGACAACACCACCCACACCGCCAACGACCCCACCACCATCGACCCCGGTCCGGATCACCACAAGCCGGATCACCACAAGCCGGGCCACCACAAGCCGGGCCACCACGAACCGGGCCACGACGAGACCCAGGGCAAGAAGAAGTAACTCGCCCTGAAGAAGCCCCCTACCTGCGGTTCCACCGCAAGGAGGGGGCTCTTCAGTGGGCTGGGCCCGGATCTGGGTCGGCACCTGTCTGATCGGGCCGTCCGGTGATAGAGCCCAGGGAGTCCGGTGCCAGCG
Source organism: Streptomyces sp. NPDC001634 (assembly GCF_040298185.1). NCBI lineage: Bacteria > Bacillati > Actinomycetota > Actinomycetes > Kitasatosporales > Streptomycetaceae > Streptomyces > Streptomyces sp. NPDC001634. Next base: position 2,777 of record NZ_JBEOZU010000018.1, read on the forward strand.
GCTGCCTGAACCTCTACCTGCTTCTCCCGCATCGTGGAGAGCTGTACAGCAGCGGAGTACAGCAACCACAGCAACCGACCATGACCGACAGCGACTCTGAGGGACCGTACGGCGGCCTCTATGACCGCCGTTGACCGATCTCTGTAGAGCTACGGATCAGAAGGTTGTGAGGGGGGTGGGTGCGGAGCCATTCGGCGTCTCGGGACCGTGCAGGTCTGGAGACTCCTATCCGGCCACCCCCCTTGGCCGCCGTGTTCCTCAGTGAGGACATCGAACCGGCCCATCTGCACCTCGGAAGCTAACAGCAGCCGCTGACACTGGCCTTGGTGCCACGGTTGGCGCCGCTGGCGGTCGTGCCAGACCCGTGCCAGATCGTGCGGGGAACCACGGGGAACACCGGGTAACAACTCGGCGAGCGACCAGGCGCCGGCATCGCTCCCGTGCAGGTCACCCCGGCCATCGCTCGCAGATCACCTCAGCTTCCCAAGTTGAGGGCTTTGGGGAGGCGATCACCTCCGATTCGTCCCTACGGCCCGGCCAGCGCGACTTGCTCCCGTCGACGGCACTGCATCGTTGCTGAGGCCGGTGGGGGTGCAGCGAGGCACACGCGCGCCTGATCGGTCGACGCACCCGCCATCGTGGCTGGCTGTCGTCGGCTGAGGTTCATGCGGCGCGTATCAAAGATGTCCGCCGTCGACCATCCGACCGTTCCGTGATGATCAACTCTGGGCCGTCTCTGGGCCGTCCGACGCCCCCCGAGGCCACCCAACGACGACCGGCAGCGGCAGGCGAGCCATCCACCGCAACTCACGAAACCCCAGGTCACAGCCCCCGGACCAAACGGGTTAACACCCAAGTTAGCGGTCAGGCAAGATGGGGTGTTTCTCCCCATCCGAGGGCTCAGTCCTCACCCACCTGCAACAACACCACAGTGAAGTGATCGCCAGTCCCCGCAACGACACCGTCGAAGGTATGCCGGGTGACCGGGTTCCATGCCCGTACTCGGGGCGAGAGGTCGCTGATGTTCGTGTACCAGACCGCCTCGTAGCCCAGCAGGCGCACGACACGTTCCGCCGCTCTGTGGGCGTGGGTGCGGTCACGGCGTCCTGAGTCCGGGAACACGAGGTCATAGGCCGCCAAGTAGGTCAAGAGGTCCACGGCGCGCTCGGCGTCGATCTGCGAGAGTGCGTCCTCGATCTCCACCGGTGTGTCCGGGCCGACTGCACCTTCCACTGCGTAGTGCTTCCAAGCCTGTTCGGCCTCGGCGGCCACTTGGCGCACGAGTTCCGGAACCGATCCGCCGGCCTCGTCGACCACACGGCCGAAGACCCCCTCTTCTCGCGACAACGAGCCCGTAAGTCCGCGCAGTTCCGAAGCTATGTCCACCGTGCCATTCTCTACCGGGTCAGCACCGACCAGGCCACGGCTGTGCCGCATCGTGCGATCAGGCGGTGAGTGTCTAACTGCGTGACAACGCCGACGAACAACCGCGGACGTGCACGGACGCCTGCGGACCATCAGCGCAGGTGAGAGACGTACGAACCCAAGGCAGCGGCCCCGCCCAAGTTGCTTCGGGACGAAGAGGTCGTGGGTTCAAATCCCGCCACCCCGACGCTGGTCAGAGGGCCATTCGCATGATCGCGAATGGCCCTCTTCCATGCTCGGGGGCCAAACAGGGGGCCAAACGAATGTGATCAGGCCACCGCGTCGCCCTCTTCCCCGTCCTCCGTCGCCTCCTCTTCCTGATCTTCAGCGAAGATGTCATCCATCATCCGTGCCGGCGGTGCTTGTGCGAGTAATCGGCACGGCTGTCGCCGACCCGGTCGCACTCGGCAAGGGTGCCGTCCAGCAGGACGTAGTCGGGGTCGGCTTCGCGTAGCGCGCGCAGTAGGCCGGGCGCGCGGTCGGCGAGCAGGCCGATCACCGCGGCCATGCAGGCGGGGGCGGTGCCGACGGAGATGCCGAAGCCGACGGCGAGCTGCGCGAGAGTGTCGTGCCGGCGCAGGTACACCAGACCGACCAGAGCCCGCTGGTGCGGTGGGAGCTTGCAGCGGCGGTCACCCTCGCGGGTGAGCATGGTGACCCACTCGACCAGAGCACGGGGCAGGTCGAGTGCGGCAGGGTAGGAAACCAACAGGGCTCCTGTGCCAGCGAGTTGAGACGTCGAACACCTCCCTCAACGGCACGGGACCCTTGTCCGTCGCGGACGGTTACGTCGTCACTCGATCAGTGGCCACGCTGAAACACCTCAGTGGCCACGCTGAAACACCTCATTAGCCAACGCCCACCCCGGCGGAACGAATACGGCGAGACCTCCACCAACCCCAGACCGTGTGGCCCACCAGAGCGACCGCAACGGCAACAGCCGTGAACCGAACGGTGGTCCAGGTACCCAGAACAACCTGACTCGGCCCGCGCGACTCCGTCTCCAGACGCATGGAAGTCTCATAAAAAGCCACCAGGGGAACAAGCAGCCGGAAGAACAGGCCGCCGATGCCCGGCACCTGTGCGAGGTTCCCCAGGAGCCCAAGGGGTGCTCCGAAGAAGAATGCCAGCACACCCCAGAGGGCAATTCCGGATGATCCCGCACCTGAGGAATCCAGTCCACCCAGGGAGGCCAGGCTTCCCTTAGTCAGGTAGTAGGTCACGACACCGATAGCCAGGCCCAGAGGCGCGAGAACAACCGATTCGATTTTAGACCGGCGGAAATAACCCACCAGAAACGCGTAACAGCCCCACGGCCACCCACCGGTGAAAACGGCGCCCACAGCCGCACCTGGACGGCCGCCCCAATGCTCAGCGGTAGGCCCTATCAGGCCAAGCAACAAGCCAAGCCCGAGTGGCGCCGCAAACGACGCGGCCCGAGCACCCCAAAAGTTCACTCTCTCCCCTTCCGGCCCCAATGCGGCATTGCTCCGGGCCCGTGTGCGCCCCGGAGTAATGGCCCACCCGAGGGAGATCAACCCTCATCACGGCGGACACATTTATGCATTATCGTAATATGCATAGCAGGTCCATGCCGCACCTTGTGTTGAGTTGGCGTAGGAAGTCTCCCCCTTCGCCACCCAGCCACTTGATCAGTCACATTCTCGCAGGTATTCCCTTTCAGCTGAGCGGCCGGATCTTTGATTTCCAGCTTTACCACGCCCCACTCGGAGGGGTTACCCAGCTCCGCCGACGGGTTGACGCCGTCACCCCTCTTGTGGATGACGGGCCGCCCAGGTTGAGGCCGTCGCCGGCCTCAACCTGGGCGGCGGCGGAGAACAGCCGCAGCCGCAGGCGCTTGACCTCCCAAAGCCGGGTGGGGCCGGTCAGGGCGAGCATGGGCATCCAGGCGAGCAGGTCGAGGGCGATCTGGATGATCTCCAGCCAGATCTGGTTCTGTGCGGCGTCGTGGAGGAGGAGGTTGCACAGGCCGGTGGCACGGGCGGCGCGGATGCGGTCCTCGGCCCGGGCGCGCTGGCGGGCACCGTCACCCACAGTGCATGGCGGTGCCACAGCGCGGGCCGGTCGACGGCGGGTCGGGCCGAGGGATCCGTCAGGTCGCCGATCCCCGCCTGCTTCCGGTGTCGATGAGGATCTGTGCCGCCTGGGCGATGTTGTCGGCTCTGACGGCTTGGGCCATTGCGGCGCGCGCGGCCTCGGGCGTCGCATGCGGTGGAACCACCAGTAGCGAGAAGAGGTCCTCGTCGCCTCGGGTGATCAGGACCGTGTCGTCACCGACCGGGAAGGAGTCGATGTGCACCACGCGGTCATCGACGACGATCCGTGTCGGGAGCGCTTCCCAGGCCGTGGCATCCAGCCCGACGCGGGTGACAGGGCCGACGTACTCGGTGAGGGCGCTCAGCAGAGCGGGCAGCTCGGCGCCGATGTCGCGCGACCGCGGCCACCAGGCACCGTCGAGAATGCCCTCACGCGACTCCGTCGTCTCCAGCCGGAGGAGCGCACACCCTGGCCGCACGGCCCGATGAATGCCACTCGGCAGATGGCGGTATCCAGGCGGTGTATCGGAGCCGGTCATGGTGGGACCGCCCGTCTTCGAAGTTCGGTGCGAACAGGTGATTCGCGTCTACCACGCTACTCCGCGTGCCGTCGCGCTCGGGTGCCTCCGATATCACCATGACCCCGGTGCCCGGTTCGATGGGCGGGGAGCACAGGCGCGGGCATACGCTTCAGGGAAGGGGCGTGCGTGGGAGCCTGGTAGGCACCCGGATCGCGGACGTCCGGGCGGCGACCGCGTACGCGCTCAGCGCCGCCCGCAGGAGGTGCGTCATGGATGCCGAGCCATTGCCCTCCGTGGGCCACGCCGAGGTCCGTATTGTCGCGGCGACACCCGAGGTCGCTCGCCGCGTCGCCCAAGTGCTGCGCTGCTGCTTCGCCTCGACAGAGCAGCGCAGCTACCCCGCCGGTCGCGAAGGTGCGACCCGTCTCCATCTCACCATCGACACCACGCACGCCGTGGAGCCCGCACGGTCTTGGCTGGTGTCCAGCGAATCGTCATTCGATGACCACGATCCCGCGGACGAGGTGTGACCGGCCAGTGAATGCCACGAAGACCCGCCACGCCATCAGCGTCCGCACCGTCGGTCACGAGCCCGAGGGCGACAGCCATGACGACACTCCGTGAACGCAAGACCTACCGGAAAGCGGTTCTCCGCTCTCTGTACGAGGCCGTCGAGCGCAATCGCCCCGAGGTCAGCGGAGCGACACTCCGTGACGAGATCCGTCTGCCCGATGAGGACCTCTTCGCGGCCTGCACCTACCTGGCCGACGAGGGCCTGATCACCGTCGAGTGGACATCGCACAGGACCCCCGCCACCGTCTCCCTGACGCATGAAGGCATCCGGTTCATGGAGGAGGAAGAAGAGGCGGATGCACCCCCTGAGGGGTGACTGGGGTGCCTGGTTGCGTCCCGAGAAGTGGAGTACTCGGTCAGCGCGGTGATCAGCGGCGGAAGCTCGGCGCCGGTGTCCCGGGAACGCGGCCACCGTGAGCCGTCCAGGGCTCCGCTGCGCATCGGCCGTCTCCAGCCTCAGCAGAGCCGTCCCGGGGCTACAGGACGATGGGTCGCGTCCGGAAGAAGCCGTGACGTATCGAAGCCGGCCGTGGTGCCGGCCCCCTGTCCAGCGGAGCGCGTGCGTCCGCGAAGTGCTGCGCCGATCCACGGCTCCTCCCGCAGGAGTGTGCGGCGCCTGCGGTGAGTCAGTCCTGCACGGACGTACGATCTGGCCGGCGATCAGCATCCGGCCAGGGGACGCGGACCACATGGCACCGCTCACGGTCACGCGGCGATCCGACCCAGGCACGCGGCAACTGGTCCAACAGCGCGGGAAGTTCGGCAGTCAGGTCATGGAACGGCGCCACCATGCGCCGTCGATGCGTCGGGGCTGCCGGCCGTGCGGCGATCGGGCCGCCAGCCGCAGGCGGGCTGTCGGCGGGGTGGGGACGGCGTTCATGGCGACTCCTGTGCCCGACGGGTACGCCGGACAACTGCGCGGCTCTCCGCCGACGAACAGTTGTCGGAGGACGTCGGCCACGAACCGGGCTGCTTCGGGTCCTCCGAGACGATGCGGACCTCCACCCGGACACGCGCCTCCGAGTCGCCCGCCACGTCCGGACGATGTGTGGTGTGGCGTGTCATGAGGCGGCCCCGGGGCCGGCCCGGACGGCCCGCATTGCCCTGCGCGCCAAGGACGAGACCGGTCTGATCACCGGCATGCGACGTGCCCTCGGTCACGTCGACCCGACGCCTGGCACCCGGGCGAACAGTTGCAGCCGTCCCGCACGGTGAGCCGTGCGACGGCAGGCCAGAGGACGGTTCCGCATCGACCTCGCAGCCTTGCCTGTGCGGCGGCAGGAAGTCTGTCACGGCGAGGCCACATGTCCGTGCCCGCCGGAGTTAGGGTTGTCGCACGAGGCTGATGGTGCTGAATCCTTCGGAGCACGGGTGCCGCGCACGCCCGGGTCCCTCGCCGCGTCCCCGAAACGAAGGTGCTATGCCCGCTGAGAACGCCACTGTCGCCGGCAACCTCGACGACGACGATTACCCCGCCTACACAATGGGGCGGGCTGCCGACGTTCTCGGCATCACCCCCGCCTTCCTCCGGGCCATCGGCGAGGCCGGGCTGATCACCCCCCTGCGTTCGGAAGGCAGCCACCGCCGCTACTCCCGACGCCAGTTGCGCATCGCCGCCCGCGCCCGTGAACTCGTCGACCAGGGCACTCCCATCGAGGCCGCGTGCCGCATCATCTCTCTTGAGGACGAGCTCGACGAAGCCCTCCGCCTGAACCGGGAAATGCGCCGGAAGCTGGACGAGCACGGCGTGGATATCTAGTCCCGCCGATGCAGAAATACGCGCTCCAGTGGGATGAGGATTCCTGGAGGATCCCGAAATCGCATGGGGTTTCCACCCACCCCTGTGTTAGCGTGATACCCAGTTGCGGTTTTGGTTGCCAGAGACTTGTTTCTTTGCAGAGCTTTCCGGGTCTTTCCGGAGGGTGATCATCGCGGCGACTCGGGATCCGCAAAGTGTGGAGTCCGGTACTGCCCCCCGAGGGAGATTCAATATGGCATCTGGCACCGTGAAGTGGTTCAACGCGGAAAAGGGCTTCGGGTTCATCGAGCAGGACGGCGGCGGCGCTGACGTGTTCGCCCACTACTCGAAGATCGCCGCCTCCGGCTTCCGCGAGCTTCAGGAGGGCCAGAAGGTTACCTTCGACGTCACTCAGGGCCAGAAGGGCCCGCAGGCCGAGAACATCGTTCCCGCCTGACGCTGACGCGAACCATGTGGCTGGGGCCCGCGCTCTTGGGGTGCGGGCCCCAGTCCATTACTTTTACCGCATTTCCGGAATTACTGACAGCCCCGGCTTCAACGCCGAGAGACCCAACTTTTCGCATTTTCTTCGGCTCATTCTTGTGAATCCTCGTGCGGCTCTCCACCGCTGGGGGAATTCCTCGATACGCGCCGCATCGAGGAAGGTTCCTCCATGAACCGCACCCGTCGTACCGGCGGCAACTCCGGTCGCTTCCGCGCAGACAGAAGCTCCACGGGCTCGGCGGGCTCCGCTCGCGGCAGCCGCTTCCGTGCGCAGGAGACACGCCGCCAGAGTCCTCGTCCGGCCGCCGGGCGAAAGAGCGGCCAAGGAGCACGCCCCACCACACGCCGACAGGAGTTCGCCCCACCGGTCACCCTCACCGATCCGCTGCCGGCGGTCCAGACGTTCGCCGAACTGGACATGCCCGAACGTCTGCTGGCCGCGCTCGGCGCCGAGGGCGTGACCGTGCCCTTCCCGATCCAGGCGGCCACGCTGCCGAACGCGCTGGCCGGCCGGGACGTCCTGGGCCGCGGGCGCACGGGCTCGGGCAAGACGCTCGCCTTCGGCCTGCCTGTGCTGGCCCGGCTGGACGGGCAACGGGCCCAGCCCCGGCAGCCGCTCGCCCTCGTCCTGGTACCCACCCGGGAACTGGCCCAGCAGGTCACCGACGCGCTCACCCCCTACGCCCGCGCCCTGCGTCTGCGGCTCGCCACCGTGGTGGGCGGCATGTCGATCGGCCGCCAGGCGAGTGCGCTGCGCGGCGGTGCCGAGGTCGTCGTCGCGACACCCGGCCGCCTCAAGGACCTCAACGAACGGGGCGACTGCCGACTGGACCGTGTCGCCGTCACCGTCCTGGACGAAGCCGACCAGATGGCCGACATGGGCTTCATGCCGCAGGTGACCGCATTGCTCGACCAAGTCGGCCCCGGCGGGCAGCGGTTGCTGTTCTCCGCCACCCTGGACCGCAACATAGACCTCCTCGTACGCCGTTACCTCCACGACCCCGTGGTGCACTCGGTCGACCCGTCCGCGGGAGGCGTCACCACCATGGAGCACCATCTGCTGCACGTGCACGACGCCGACAAGCACGCCACCGCGACCGAGATCGCCGCCCGCGACGGGCGAGTGATCATGTTCCTGGACACCAAGCACGCGGTGGACCGGCTGGCCAAGCACCTGCTGTCCGTCGGTGTGCGAGCCTCGGCCCTGCACGGCGGCAAGTCCCAGCCGCAACGCAACCGGACACTCGCCCAGTTCAAGGACGGCCACGTCACGGTCCTGGTGGCCACCAACGTGGCCGCCCGCGGGATCCACGTCGACAACCTCGACCTCGTCGTGAACGTCGACCCTCCCGGCGATCACAAGGACTACCTGCACCGCGGCGGCCGTACCGCCCGCGCCGGCGAGTCCGGCACCGTCGTCACCCTCGTCCTGCCGCACCAGCGTCGGACGGTTGACCGCCTGATGGCCGACGCCGGAATCACGCCGCGTACCGTCAGGATCCGCCCGGGCGAGGACGAACTGCATCGCATCACCGGCGCCCGGACACCCTCCGGCGTGCCCGTCACCGTCACCGCACCGGTCGACGAGCGACGCGAACGCACGGGAGCCGCCGGTCGCGCTCGGGGCGGACGGGCTGCCGCCCGGGCCCGTCGCTCCGCCCCGAGGAACAACCGATAGCCCGGACAGGGGGTTCGCTCCCAGCGGTCGAGGCCAGCTCTCGCTCGTCCCGCCCCGCCCGACGAAGAGGAGAAGCCCTTGATGCCGATTCCGCCCCGAACCCGGCAGGCCGAAACCGCCGACGGCACCGGCCTGACCGCCCGTGACGCCATGCACGCTCCCGGACCCCAGGTGGACGATCACATGACGGTTGACGTGGCCCTGTCCGTGCTCATCGGTGCCCGTGTCCCGCATCTGCTTCTCCAGGACGAGGACGGTCGATGCGCGGGACTGGTCACACGGGCCCAACTCGCCGCGCACCGCGGCGGCTCGTGGTACAGCGACCGGACGCGGCTGCGGGACATCCCGCTCGACCGCGGACCGTTCACCTCGTACGGGACCGTCCTCAGCGAGGCGGAAGCCGCCATGCGGGCCCGGACGCTGGACGTGTCCCCCGTGGTCGACGAGCAGGGCTACGCCCTGGGCGTCCTCGCTCTCACCCACTGACCGCCACGGTCGGCCCCTCCGGTGTTACTCCCCCCAGCCCTGTGGAGGCATCCATGCGTTGTGTTATCGCCCGATTCCCCTTCGACCTGATCAAGAGCGAGGTCGAGCAGTCGGTGGAGGGCATCACGCCCGAACCCGTCACCGGAGTGTCCGTGACCATCGGCCGCCGCATCTACCCCGTCAAGCAGGTCGGGGAAGTGATCACCAAGCTGGACCGCCGCGACTTCACCGCGGGCGAGATGCGCCGGGCGCTGACCGGGCTCGGCTTCACCTGCCACGACGCGCCCCCGGTCGCGCCGACCAGGAATGCCGGATCCGACCACGGTTTGCAGAGCTGGTGACCCCTCGATTCCCTCCCGGCGCCACGCCCCCGCTGGACCAGGCTCCTCAGGCATGTCGCACCCTGACGAACTGCTCGTCGGTATCGCCGCGATGGTGGAGTCGCAGCACAGCAGTCGGATGTCCCTGACCGTGGTGGTCCCGGGAGCCGTCATCACGGGGCGCCTGGCCCCGGAAGCCCTGTGGAAGGAGCGGGTGGCCGAAGTCCTGCGGGACTCCGAGCACCTGGGGCGGTTCGCCGCCGCGTTCACCCCACCCCATGACAGCGGCGACCAGCCACAGCACGGTGGCCGGCCCACGCACCTCCACTTCCACGTCGCCCGGATTCTCCAGGGCAGCTTCGGCATCCCCGAAACAGGCGGTATGTACCGCGTCGCGCTGAAGGACGTAAGCGCCTGGACCATCGGAGACATCGGCTACTCGGACCAGTGAGCCCTGGTCGTTTCGTCCGCACCCTCCCTACGGCTTGTTCCGGCCCCTGTGACCTTCGCACCCCCGTTCCCGGTCGGCCGGACGCACGCTGGTTCCACCGCGAGCATCTCGGGCAGGGCGGCCACGGCGGTGCCGTTCCCGGCGAAGGACGGAATCGGACGGCCAGGAGCGCCCGGGCCGGTTTCGCATGACGGACGTCACCGGAATGTCGACAGAGGGTCAGAGGGCGTCTCCCCGGGCGGGGCAAGCACCTGTCGGAAGCCCGTGCCCCGGTTGACTCTCACTACGGGTGTCAGCCACGGTCCGCTGGACGGAGCCTGGTGGCTGCGCTGCGAGGCCGCGCACGAATACCGCTGAGAGCACCACTTCGGTCACCGCGAGCACGGCGATGGCCAGCCCCGCGATGCGTCCCCATCGGGCGACTTCCGCGTACCGAGGGTGCTGACGGACCCTGGGATCCCACGCCGGCGGCATGTCTGCCGGGAGCCTCCCCACCCACAGCAGCGGAAAAGACGCCGCCGGGAAGCCGACGGCCCCGAACCAGAGCGCTGCGCGCGGGTCGCGGGAAAGGGGTGCCGCCATCACGAACAGTGCGACGCCGAGCCCCACCCTTCCACCCGGTCCGCGCATGCGAAGGGCTGCCGCATTCGCGGGCGACGCGATGACATCGCGTGCATGTTCCCCTGCGATGGGCGGCAACCGTGCCGGTCAGACGTCAAGCGCGAGACCGGTGCCGACGAGGCAGCCGTCGACCAGGTCCGGGCGGTACTGGATCTGCCTGAGTCCGCGCTTGGCGGACGGCCCGGGTGATCTGGCCCGGGGTGGCGGCTGCGAGGTTGTCTGTCTCGCGCTCGACCAGCGACCGGATGCCCCTCCTGAGGATTGAGATCAGGTGCACGGGCGGGCAGTTGGAAGACGGTGAGCCCGTGTGCGTGCACGGCGACGAACTCCCGCAGCCCGGCGGTCAGGCGCAGGCGCGCGTCGTCCCTGACGAGCAGATCGGCCCGCCGAGCTGGACACGGACGCCTATCAGCAGGTCGTACGGGTTCCGCCGGCCGAAGCGCTTCGGCTGGTCCTTGCGGCCGGTGCACTCGCGGACGGCGTGGATCGGCCTCGACCGCAAGAGTCGGCCGATCAGCGTCCTCACCCGCGCCACAGTCCATCGCTGATCCGCCCACCCTGCAACAGCGGCCCACGCTCCAACTCCCTCTCCAACCGGGCGAACTGGGCATCACTGAGCTTCGGACGGCCGCCGCACAGGTTCAGTACGCCATGAATTCAATCCACACTGCATTCAATACATGATGCATTCAATACACCGTGTATCGTGAGTCCGTGAGTACACCAGCCCCAGACCCCGTGCCCAGACGGGAGACCCGCCCGCCCCGCCGCCGGGTGCACACCCGTGTACGGCTGCTGGAGGCGGCTGAACGCGTCATCGTGGAGCGCGGCTACGCCCAGACGACGATCGAGGACCTCTGTGCCGCCGCGGGGTACACGCGAGGCGCGTTCTACTCCAACTTCCGCGGCAAGGACGACCTGGTCCTCGCGCTCTTCGACCGCCACTCGGCGGACCGTCTCGACCAGTTGGAGCGGCTGCTCGACGGGCCCGGGGCCGTCTCGGCCGAGGGGGTGGCCCGGGCGCTGCTGGAGGTCAACGCGCTGGAGCGGAACTGGATCCTGCTGTTCCTGGAGTTCCGCATCCACGCCGCCCGGGATCCGCAGCTCGCCGCCAAGCTGGACGAACACGACCGAGCCGTCCGGGACGCCCTGGCGGAACTGCTCCAGCGGTGCTGTCCCGGGGTGGCCCGCGGGGTCGCGCCGGTCGGCGGTGTCGCGGCCACCCTGCTGGCCGTCCGGGAGGGCATCCTCGCGCGGACGGCGGGCGAGGGACCGGGTGTGCGGGAGGCGCTGGACGCCGCGGTCGCGACGCTCTCGGCGATCCTGCCCGAACTCGGCATCGTGCCGGCCCCCGCAGCCCCGGAGCCGGAGTCATAGGGCGCGCGGGCATCGCCCTGCACCTGGCTGCACGTCAGGGGCGCCGGTCACGGGCCGGCGCCCGGTTCCCCCTACTTCCGCGAGGGATCACATCATGCAAGGGACGCCGCCCCGTCCGGACGCCCAACGGTCAGACTCCCGGCGCTGGAAAGCGCTGATATTCATCGCACTGGCTCAGCTGATGGTCGTCCTCGACACAACGGTCGTCAACATCTCCCTGCCGTCGGCACAGCACGACCTCGGCATCTCCGACGGCAACCGCCAGTGGGTCATCACCGCCTACTCGCTGGCCTTCGGCGGGCTGCTGCTCTTCGGCGGCCGCATCGCCGACCTGGCCGGGCGCCGCCGTATGTTCGTCATCGGCCTTGTCGGCTTCGCGGGAGCCTCCGCGCTGGGCGGTGCGGCGGTCGGCACCGCGACCCTGCTGGCCGCCCGCGCACTGCAGGGGGTGTTCGGGGCCCTGCTGGCGCCGGCCGCCCTGTCCCTGCTGGCCGTGACGTTCACCGAACCGAGAGAGCGTGCCAAGGCGTTCGGCATCTACGGAGCCGTCTCCGGTGGCGGCGGCGCACTCGGACTGATCCTCGGCGGAGTACTCACCCAGTATCTGAGCTGGCGCTGGGCGCTGTACGTCAACATCCCCTTCGCGGTCGCCGGGATCGTCGGCGCCGTGACGGTGGTCCGCGAACCCGCCGAGCGGCCGCAGCGGTCCCGGCTGGACATCCCCGGAGTCCTGCTGGCGACCGGTGGCCTGGTCTCGCTCGTTCTCGGTTTCTCACAGGCCGAGACACACGGGTGGCGCGCGCACTTCACCGTGCTGCTGCTGGTCGTCGCGGTGCTGCTGCTCGCCGTCTTCGTCGTGGTCGAGAGCAGGGTCGCGACACCGCTGCTCCCTCTGCGGGTCGTCACCGACCGCAACCGCGGCGGGGTGTATCTCTCCCTCGGGTTGTCCGTCATCGGCATGTTCGGCCTCTTCCTCTTCCTGACCTACTACCTGCAGGTCGTGAAGGGGTACACGCCGGTCGTCACCGGGCTCGCCTTCCTCCCGATGATCCTGGGCATGGTGACCGGGTCCACCCAGATCGGCTCCCGGCTGATGAACGTGCTTCCGCCCCGGCTGCTGATGGGCACCGGCTTCCTGGTCTCCGCCCTCGGCATCCTGCTGCTGACTCAGCTCAAGGTCGAAAGCTCCTACGTCGCCGTGGTGTTGCCCGCACAGGTCCTGCTCGGGCTCGGCATGGGCACGGCCTTCATGCCCGCGACGAGTCTGGCCACGCACCGCGTACAGCCGCGGGACGCCGGCGTGGCCTCCGCCATGGTCTCCACCTCGCAGCAGGTCGGCGGATCGATCGGGACCGCGCTGCTGAACACCGTCGCGAGCAGTGCGGGCCATCGCTGGGCCGCCCGGCACCTTCAGCAGGCCAGGTCCCTCGGCAGGACCGGCTACGCCGATCACGCCGCCGTCCACGGGTACACGGTCGCGACCTGGTGGGCCGTGTCGATCCTCGGCATCGCCGCGCTGGCCGCCTTCACCCTCATCAACGCTCCCCGTCAGGACAGCGACCCGTCCGCCGCGGCCGACGCGGAGAAGACGGCGGCGCCCGTCCTGCACGGCTGAGGCATGCGGAAGGGGTTCCTCCCGGTCGTACGGGAGGAACCCCTTCCGCATGACGCCCTCACAGGTCAACCGGTGAAGACCGCCTTCATCACCGATCCGTCGGACACCCGGGCCAGCGCCTCGGCGTGGTCGCTCAGCGGGAACACCGTCACCAGCCGGGCGAGATCGAAGCGCGCCGTCAGTGCCGGGAGAAGCTTCACGTACTCGACCAGGTGCGCTCCGGAGAACGCCCAGGAACCGATCACGTCCAGCTGCCGGAAGACGATCTGGTGCGGGTTGAGCACCGTGTCACCGGCGTCCGTGTACTGGCCGATCACCAGATACGAGCCCCCGCGCCGGGCCAGGGAGAGACCCTGGGCCACCGCTGCGGGCACTCCCGCACACTCGATCACCAGATCGGCGCCGAGACCGCCGGTCGCCTCCAGCACCTCGGCCAGCACCTCCTGGGGTGCTGCCGCGCCGGCGATGTCGATGTGCACGTCGCCGATGCCGGCCTCGGCCGCAAGGCGCAGCCGCTCGGCGGGGCCGCCCACGATGATCACCTTGCCCGCGCCGGAGAGCTGGGCCAGTGCCGCGGCGGCGAGGCCCACCGGCCCGCTGCCCTGGACCACGACCGTCTCGCCCAGCCGGACCGGCCGGCGCTCGTGGAGGGCGTGCACCACCGTCGGACCGGCACAGGCCAGGGACATCGCGGCCACCTGATCGAGCTCCGGGTCGAGTCTGACGACCGTGGTCCCCGGGCGCAGCACGATGTGCTCGGCCCAGGCCCCGGAAAGGGCCGGTTCCTCCGCCGTGGAGCGGTTCACGCCGTAGGTGCGGCGCTGCTCGCACAGCGTCGGCTCCCGGTACTGCCGGCAGGGCACGCAGACGCCGCAGGCGATGGAGGACGCCCACATCACCGCATCCCCCACCCGCAGCGGCAGACCTGCCGCGTCCACGTTGGTGCCGGGGCCCAGCTCGTGCACCACGCCGAGACCTTCGTGGCCGAGCACCAGCGGGGTGGGCACCGCCAGGTGGCCCTTCTGAAGGTGCAGGTCGGTTCCGCACACCCCGCCGTAACTGCAGGCCACCACCAGCCCGCCCGCAGGGGCCGACGGGAGGTCGAACTCCCGCAGTTTCAGGGGCCGGTCGAACTCCTCCAGGACCAGGGCGCGGGACCCCGGTACGGATCGCGCGGTCATCGTGCGGCTCCGTCGAGGGATGCGAGGAACGGTTCCTCAAGGGGCACCAGCGGCCGGGTGTCGCGCAGGACCACGTGTTCCGGGCGTGGTTCACCGGGCCAGCTCGGCAGGTTCGTGGTGTCGTTGTAGGTCGCGATGAGCAGCCGGCGCGGAAACGGGGACATATTCGGAGCCGAACCGTGCACGATCTCCGGGGAGAAGAAGACCAGCGAGCCGGCCGGGCCCTTGGGACTGGTCATACCGTGCGTGGTCACCAGGTCGGCGAGCTGCTCGGCGGTGAGCGCGATGTCGTCCGGGTCGAGGTGCAGCTCGGACTTGGCCTCCTCGCGGCGGTCGTCGCGCACCAGGCCGGCGCGGTGGGAACCGGGGACGAAGATGACCGGACCGTTGAACTCGTCCACCTCGTCGAGGAAGACGCCGACGTTGATCTGGCGTGGGGCGGGCAGGTTGTCGGCGATCCGCCAGGCGACGTAGTCCTGGTGCCACGACCAGCGTTCGCCGCCGAAGGCCGGCTTGGCGTTGATCTTGAACTGGTAGGGGTAGACGTCCTCGGTCAGCAACTGCCGGACCGGTCCCAGGACCCGGGGGTCGCGGATCAGCGCGGCGAACTCCGGCTGGCGCTGGTGGGAGGCGTAGACGGCCCGCACCGCGCCACCGTCGTCCTCGGTGATCCGCTGGGGTCCGGGCACCTCGCAGTCACGCTCGAACGCCGTACGCAGGGCCGCCACTTCGCCGGCGGTCAGTGCGGACTCCACCAGGAGGAAACCGTCCTCGTGGTAGCGGTTGATCTGTTCCTCGCCAATCAATTCTTCGCTGAACAATCTTCGCTTCTCTCGCTTGTCACGGATGGGCCCTGCACTGTGGCGCTCAGCCCATGAAGTTGCCGCCGTCGACGACCAGTTGCTGGCCGGTGAGGTAGCGGCTCCGCTCGGTCACCAGGAATTCGAGGGCGTCGGCGACGTCCGTCACCGTGCCGATCCGCCCGAGCGGGATCTGGCCCAGGACGCGCCGGCGTGGCTCCGGCTCGTCCAGCCGGTACCGCTCGACGACCTCGCGTGTGTCGGTGAAGCCGGGGATCAGCGCGTTGACCCGGACCGCCGGTGCGAGTTCCAGCGCAAGACACCGGGTGAGCTGAAGCAGCCCGGCCTTGCTGGCGCAGTAGTTGGCCCCGTTCGGCCGCGGCCGGACGGCGGTGGTCGCCCCGATGTTCACGATCGATCCGCGGCCTGCCGCCACCATCGCCGGGGCCAGCGCCTTGCTGAGGCGGAACGGCCCGGACAGGTTGGTGGCGATCACCTGGTCCCAGTCCTCGTCGGTCAGCTCCAGGAAGGGCCGGTCCCGGTTGACACCGGCGTTGTTCACCAGGACGTGCGGTGCGCCGTGGGCGGCGAGGATGCGCTCGCAGCCCGCCCGGACCTCGGCCGGGCGGGTCAGGTCGATCCGCACGGCTTCGATGTCGTACCCGCCCTGCCCGGCAGCCGCACGGGCCGCCCGCTCGTCGCCCCGGTAGAGGGCGAGGACGTGGTGACCGAGGGCGCTGAGCCGCCTGGACAGCTCCAGTCCGATACCCCGGGTGCCGCCGCTCACCACAGCCGTGCGGGCGGCCACCTCAGAACGGCCGGTCACCGGCGATGGCCGCACGGTCCACGACACGGCGGTGGGGGTAGTAGTCGGACGTGGCGTAGTGCTGCACGGCGCGGTTGTCCCAGAACACCACGTCCCCCGGCTGCCAGCGGAAACGCACCTGGTACTCGGGGTACTGGACCTGCCGGAACAGGTAGCGCAGCAGCTCCTCGCTCTCCTCGGCCTCGAGCCCCTCGATGTGGGTGGTGAAGATGGAGGTGACGAACAGGCTCTTGCGTCCTGTCCTGGGGTGGGTCCGTACCACCGGATGGGCGACCGGCGGGAACAACTCCTGGAAGTGCCTGCGCTGTTCGTCCGTCAGCAGGTCGCGGTAGTTCGCCGACGGTGTGAAGTCGTGCACCGCCCGCAGGCCCTCCAGGCGCCTCTTCATCTCGTCGGGCAGGTTGTCGTAGGCCGCGCCGGTGTCGGCGAAGAGCGTGTCGCCGCCGGCCTCGGGCATCTCCACCATCCGCAGGACCGCGCCGAGCGGCGGGTTGGGGATCCAGGGGAAGTCGTGGTGCCAGACGTTCTCGAAGCCGGGGTTGTCAGCCCCCTTCTCCAGGCGTACGACGTCCTGGGAGGCGCCCTTGGGCAGGAAGGGATGCTGGTCGATCTCGCCCCAGTTGGCGGCGAAGGCCCGCTGCTGCTCGTGGGTGAGTTCCTGCCCGCGGAAGAAGAGGACCTTCCACTCCAGCAGGGCACGGTCCAGTTCCTCGAAGAGCTCGGGGGTCAGCGGTTCGGACAGGTCCAGCCCCTCGATCTCCGCACCCAGCAGCGGGCCGTGGGGGCGCACCGAGAAGTGCCGGTACGGTCCGCCCTGCCGGTCCTCGGCGAGGCGCCGGAGCAGCCTGGGCCCGTGGTAGTCCTCACGGCCGTCGATTCCGTGCCGCACCAGCGCGCGGATGCGTGCCAGTTCCTCGATGTCCTGCGTTGGTTCGTCAATCGGCGTCGTGGTCATGTGGTTTCGTGCTCCAGTCGGTCGGTCGGGTGTTGGTCGATGTGGTCCAGGCACTCCTGGCGGGTGCCGGCGTGACGGACGACGGTCCAGCCGGAGGGGACGTCGACGAAGGCCGGCCACAGCGAGTGGTGGCCTTTCCCGTCGGCCAGAACCAGGTAGGTCCCGTTGGGGTCGTCGAAGGGGTTCGGCACGGTTCAGCTCCCCACGGATTCGCGGCCGAGGGCCGCTCTGTGCAGGTGGTCGGCGAGTACGGGCCCCAGTTGCGCGAGGGCTTCGGGCGTGGTCATGCGGTGATGGGTCACGGTCACGTCATGTGTGCGGATCTCGCCGTCCACGTACGCCCGCCAGGCATGCGGGGAGGTGCGCCCGGCCTCGTAGGGATCGGCCGGGTCGGACAGCGCGGCGGCGAAGAAGAGCAGATCGCCCTGGAAGCGGCCGGGTGTGAACGAGGTCATCAGACGCAGGTCGTGCAGGAAGACCTCGTGCAGACGGCTGGTCGGCACCTCGTCCGGCATCCGGTCGGCGTCGCCGAACACGAGCCTGACGAAGGCGTGTTCATCGATCTCGGGCGCCGGTCCCATGCCACTCGGGCAGGGGTAGGAGTCCAGTACGGCCAGCAGCGCCACCCGTTCGCCCTCCGCCTCCAGGGCGGTCGCCGCGGCATGCGCCACCAGCCCGCCGAAGGACCAGCCGAGCAGGTGGTAGGGCCCGGTGGGCTGCACGGCCCGGATCTGCTCCAGGTAGCCGGAGGCCGTCTCCTGGACGCCGGCGGGCATCCGCCCGGGGTCCGTCAGCCCGCGCGCCTGCAGGCCGTACACCGGCTGATCGGGGCCGAGGTGGCGGAGCAGGCCCTGGTAGGACCAGCTGATGCCGGCGGCAGGAGGGAAGCAGAACAGGGGCGGGCGACCGCCCCGGCGGCGCAGCGGCAGCAGCGGTGCCAGGGGCCCCTCGTCCGGTGCTGCAGCGGTCATCCGGCTGTCCAGTGCTGCCACCGTCGGGGCCTCGAACAGGTCCCGGACGCTCAGTTCCACCCGGAAGTCGGCCCGGATCCGGGCGAGCAGCCGGGCCGCCAGCATCGAGTGACCGCCGAGCTGGAAGAAGTCGTCCTCCACGCCGACCCGATCCACTCCCAGCACCTCCGCGAAGTGCGCCGCCAGGGCCTTCTCCCGCGCGGTGCGCGGGGCACGGGTGGGGGTGGCCGCGGTGAAGTCGGGTCGGGGCAGGGCCCGGCGGTCGAGCTTGCCGTTGGGGGTCAGCGGGAACGTGTCGAGCACGACCACGGCGGCCGGCACCATGTGCCTGGGCAGCCGCTCCGCCGCATACTCGCGGACGGCCGCCGGAGTCGGTGCTCCCGGGCCCTGCGCCACCACATAGGCGACCAGACAAGCGGCCCCCGAGGGGTCGTCACGGACGACGACCTCGGCCTGGGTGACGCCCGGACAGCCCGCGACGGCGTCCCTGACCTCCCCCGGCTCGATCCGGATGCCCCTGATCTTGACCTGGTGGTCGGTACGGCCCAGGTACTCCAGATCGCCGTCGGGCAGGCGGCGGACCAGGTCGCCCGTGCGGTACATCCGGCTCCCGGGCTCTCCGAAGGGGTCCGCCACGAACCGTTCGGCCGTCAGGGCCGGACGGCGTAGGTAACCGTGGGCAAGTGCCTCACCGGCCAGGTAGAGCTCGCCCGGAACGCCCGGCGGCGCCGGACGCAGTCCACTGTCGAGGACGTGACCCGACACGTTCGGGATCGGCCGGCCGATCGGCACGGCGGAGGGCCAGTCGGCGGTGTCGGCCGGCAGAGTGTAGGCGGTGACCAGGTGGGTCTCGGAAGGGCCGTAATGGTTGTGCAGTCGCCGGTTCTGCACCCGGCGGCAGAACTCCCGGACGGCGCGGCCGGGTACAAGTGCCTCGCCACCCTGGGCGAGTACCCGCAGCGCAGAAAGGTCCCGGTCCTGTGCGCCCGCGGCCTCGCAGACCGCCTCGATCACCAGGTGGGGTGCGAAGAGTTCGTTGATCTGCTGCTCGTCCAGCCACTTGACCAGGCGGTCCGGGTCGCGTCGGATGTCGTCGTCCGGGATGACCAGGGTCTTGCCGAAGAGCAGCGCCGAGGTGATCTCCTGCACCGACACGTCGAAGCTGAGTGCGGTGAACTGGGCCGTCCTGGTGCCGGGAACGTTCGGGAGGTCGTCGTTGTGCCACCTGAGCAGGTTGACCAGGGAGCTGGTGGGCATCACCACGCCCTTGGGGGTCCCGGTGGTGCCCGAGGTGTAGATGACGTATGCGGTGTGCCACGGCTCCAGCCGGCCGAGCCTGTCCCGGTCGTCCACCGCGGCAGCGGACCGGTGCCGGAGTGCCTCGGCGGTCTCGGGCCCGTCGACCACCAGGGTGCGGACGCCGGTCCCGGGCAGGGCGGGGAGAACCTGTGCGGTGGTGAGCAGCAGCGCGGGCGCGGAGTCCCGCAGCATGAACGCGATCCGCTCCGCCGGGTACTCCGGGTCCACGGGAAGGTACCCGGCTCCGGCCTTCAGGATGGCCAGCAGGGCGACGACCATGTCGGCCGACCGGGACGCCGCCAGGGCCACGATCCGGTCCGGGCCGGCGCCTTCGGCGATCAGCAGCCGGGCGAGGCGGTTCGACGCAAGGTCGAGGTCCCGGTAGGTCAGGGCACGTCCGTCGCAGTCCAGCACGGCCGTCGCAGTGGGAGTGCGTGCCGCCTGGGCGGCGAAAAGCTCGGGCAGCGTGGTCTCGTGGTGCTTGAGGCGGTTGGCGCGGGACTCGGCGAGCAGGTGGGCGCGCTCCTCCTCGGTGGCCAGGTCGATCAGACCGACCGCTCGTTCCTGGGCGTCCGGCGCGGTGAACGCCCTGAGCAGTGCCAGGAAGCGCCGGTGGTGGGCGGCCAGCTCGTCGCGCCGGTACAGCTCGGGATTGCCGACCAGGTCGATCTGCAGTCCGGAGCCGTCGGAGCGGTCGTAGGCCGTGACGGAGAGGTCGTCGACCAGTCCCTGGGTGAGGTTGTGCGCCTCGACCCGGTGCCCGGCGAACTCCAGGTCGTAGTCGAAGGACATGATGTTGACCTGAGGGCCGGTCAGGAAGCTCTCCTGCGGATGCAGCCCGAAGGCCCGGGAGAGGGACTCCCCCCGGTGGCGCTGGTGCCGGAGCAGTCGGCGGAACTCCAGGGAGACCTTGCGTATCAGGTCGAGTACGGACTCCTCCGGGCGCACTTCCACGTGCAGCGGCAGGGCGTTGGAGAGCATGCCCGGCATCGAGCGGAGTTCGGCGTCGGGCCGGGCCGCCACCGGCAGGGTGAGGACCACGTGCCGCTCCCCCGTCATCTTGTGCAGGTAGGCGGCGGTGGCGGCGATCAGCAGCACCGACCAGTGCGTGCGCGCCTGCCGCGCCGCGGTACGGAGCCGGGTGGTCTCGGCCGGGGCGAGCCGCCCCGTCTCGGTCAGGTTGCGGTCCGGTGTGCCGGAGGGGGTACCGGCCAGCCTGGTCGGCCTGAGTTCCTCGGCTGACCGGCCGGCCCAGTGGGCCCGGTCGGCCGCGCACGCGTCCGACTGCTGGTACCGACGCTCGTTCTCCAGAAGGGTGCGCAGGCTGCCGTACATCGCCGGGGCCGGGTCGCGGCCTGTGACGGCGGCGCTGTAGAGCTCGGCGACCCTGAGGGAGATCAGTGCGCCGCTGTGCCCGTCGGCCAGGATGTGATGAGCGCTCAGATACCAGACGAAGTGTTCGGGTCCGAGCCGGAACAGGGCGTACGAGAAGAGGGGACCGGTGGACAGCGGCAGCCGGCGGGCCAGGTCGGCGCGCATCCAGGCCTTGGCCGCCGCCATGGGGTCGTCCTCGGTGGTGACGTCGAGAACGGGGAAGACCCAGTCATCGGCCAGATCGGCGGTCTGCCAGGGCACGCCCTCGCCTTCCCCGAACCGTGTCCGAAAGGTTTCGGTCTCGGCGATGGTCCGCCGGAGTGCGGCTTCGAACCTTTCCGGGTCGATCGGCCCCCGAATCTCCAAATATTCACCGATGCGCGACTGCGGACCTTTTGGATCCAATTGCTCGGCCAGCCATATCTCGTGCTGGGCAGCCGAAAGCGGCAGACGTGTGCCGTCCAACTCTTGCCCCCGTAAATCGCGTTGTGCAGATATTTCAGAGACTAGACCGCGCCGCTAAACTCTCCCATGCGCCGGACCAGCCGCATATAATGCGTCCAGCTGTGCATATTCCACAACGATGGCGTACGACACATCCGATCGGCCCGGCCCTCCCGGCGCTCAAGGCACGGTGAGAGTCGAGCCAATTCTCGGTAAAAGGAACACCGCGAACTTGCCTGCGTCCGGCACGCCACCGAAGATCATCCTTCGGCGGGATTGACCACCCTGCCGTCATGGAAAACACGCCAACGGGGGAACAGAATTGGACTTTCACATACTCGGTCCGCTGCAGATTGCGACAGCCGACGGCTCCGTCTCACAGGGTCCCGGCGCTCTCAAACAGCGGGCGCTGCTGGCACTTCTGTGCCTGAACGCCGAGCGAGTCGTCTCCGTTCAGCAGTTGACCGACCTCCTCTGGTCGGACGACCCGCCGCGCACCGCGGCCACCGCTCTGCAGGTCTATGTGTCCCGGCTGCGCAAGCATCTGGCGGCACTGGGCGCAGACCGGGGCGTCCTGGCCACGCGGGCTCCGGGTTACGTTCTCGACCTGGGGCAGCGGCACGAACTGGACCTGCACCGCTTCGAGTCCACGGTGGCCAGGGCCCACCATCTGAGCGCCATCGGCCGGATGGAGGAGGCCTCGGAGCTGCTGGCCTCCGCCATCGCGCTGTGGCGCGGGCCGGCACTCGCCGATGTCCGCGGCCTGCCCATGCTGGACGACCTGGGCCGCCAGCTGGACGAAAAACGGAATTCCGCGCACGAGCTGTGGGTGGAAACCGAACTCCGGCTCGGCCGGAACGCCTGGGTGATCAGCGAAGCCTATGGCCTGGTCGCGGACCAGCCGTTGTGGGAGAACCTCTATCTCTATCTGATGGTGGCTCTCTACCGAAGCGGCCGCACCGCCGATGCACTCGGCGTCTACAACGCCCTCCGGAACAAACTCGTCGAAGGACTGGGAATGGAACCGAGCCTCCGGCTCCGGCAGGTGCAGCGAGCCATTCTCTCCCGCGCCTCCTGGCTCGAGGACAAGGCCGCCCTTCCGCTGGTCTCGTGATCTCAGACCGCGGGCCGGACGTCCTCGGCCCGGGCGGGCGCCGGCGTGGTGCGCCGCCCGGGGCGTTTGGCCCGCGGCAGTTCCAGCGTGATGAATGCCTCCGCCCTCATGATGGCGAGCCCGATCCTGGGCAGATCACGTGCCTGCGGATACACCAGGAAGCGCGGCTCCCAGTGCGGCTGGAATTTGGCGTTGAACTTGTAGAGCGACTCGATCTGGAACCATCGCGAGGCGAAGACCAGCAGGCCGCGCCACACGCGCAGCACCGGTCCGGCACCGAGTCGCTCGCCTCTGGCCAGGGCCGAGCGGAACATCGCGAAGTTCAGTGACACGCGCCGTACGCCCATCTCCTGCGCCGCCTGCAGCGCCGCGACGATCAGCAGCTCGTTCAGGCCGGGGTCGGCGGAGCGGTCGCGTCTCATCAGGTCCAGCGAGATGCCCTCGGGTCCCCAGGGCACAAAGTGCAGTACCGCCTTCAGGTCATCGCCGGCCGGGTCCTCCCCCGCTGCTTCATCGGGTGCCCTGTGGGCGGTGACGACAAGGCACTCGTCGTCCGCGGGATCACCGAACCGGCCCAGCGCGGTGGAGAATCCGCGTTCCACGGTGGTTCCCCGCCAATGTGCCGCAGCGTCACCGATCCGCTGCCGCTCCGTGTCGTCCAGTTCAGCGACTCGGCGGACCCGGCAGACATATCCGTTGCGCTCGATCCGCTTCACCATCTGCCGCACATTGCGCATGGCGCGTCCCGACAGCGAGAAGTCGGCCGTGTCGACCACCGCCTCGTCGCCCAGCTCCAGCGCGTCCAGCCCGGTCTCCCTGGCCCAGATCTCCCCGCCGGTCTCACTGCAGCCCACCACGGCGGGTACCCAGGCGTGCTTCCGGGCCTCGGTCATGAAGGCCTTGATCGCGCCCGGCCAGGCCTCGATGTCGCCGATCGGGTCGCCGGAGGCCAGCATCACCCCCGAGACCACCCGGTAGGCGATCGCGGCCTTGCCGGAAGGGGAGAACAGCACGCTCTTGTCCCGCCGCAACGCGAAGTAGCCCAGGGAGTCGCGGGCCCCGTAGCGATCGAGGAGCGCCCGCACGCGCGTCTCGTCCCCGGCGGTCAGCTCCGGCTCCGGCGTCTCCGGGCGCAGTGCCAGCCAGGCGCTGGTCAGGGCGGTCAGCAGGCCCAGTGCGCCCAGCGAGTAGCCCACCAGATCGGCGATCCGGCCGGAGGTGTACCGCAGCGGCCCCTCGAAGCCGAACAGCCCGTACACCACGTGCTCCAGCCGTTGCGGGAAGGCGTACGAGCGGCGCTCGCTCGACGGGTGGACGCTGACGATGAGCAGGCCGAGAAGAACGCTGACAGTGCCCAGGCCGAGGAGACTGGCGAGCGCCCTCAGCCGGGTACGCGGGTCGGCCTTGGCGTAGAACTCACGTCGGTGGACCAGGATCAGCGCCAGCAGCACCAGCGCGATGACCGCCGTGACCAGCTCATGACGGTGCACCAGGTGGAGTGCCGCACTCAGCGGCAGCAGCACCACCACCGCGCGCCAGGCCCGGCGCTTGCGGCGCCGCAGCGCATGGGCCAGCAGGACCAGCAGCAGCCCGCTCGTCAGCTGGCCCACCGCGGCCAGCGTGGTCACCCCGCCGGGAAGCTCACCGAGCCAGCCGTGGACCCGGGAGTGCCGGAAGCCGGGAAAAAGGGCACTCACCAGGTCCAGGACACCGATCAGCCGGCAGACGTGCCCCGCCGCTGTCGGAACCCATGGCCGTCCGTTCCGATAACGCTCGTTCATACTCCAACCCTAGAGGCCGGGAAGGCCCGATTCCGCTGTAGTACCGGTTCTTTGAGAGTGCCGTTAGCGCGGGTTTAGTTTCTTCTCGAAAAGCCCATCGCAGAGTAAATATTGCGCGAGCCGCAGCAATGCCCTGAAGCCCGTGAAGAGCAAGAACGGCAAGACAGGTCTTCGGATTTGAGCTCTGCCTGAGCTTGGAGGACCGAACTCCGGTTGGCGGCCACGAATTTCGTTGAGTGCCGCGCCGAGTCGTGGCTAGCATGAGCGCACTCCCCGGTTGCTCAAGGCCTTTGTGTGCCGTGTCGAGCCATGGGAGAAAAGTGCGCACTTCTCTGCGAATCGATTCGCGCATCTCCATGTTTTCTCCACTCGAAGGGAACCATCATGAACGGCAAGCGTGCCGTCGCCGGTGCGATGATCGCGGCTCTCGCCGCGGTCGGCACCGCGGGTCTCACCACGTCCAGCGCGTCGGCTGCCTCCCTGCCGCAGCACAAGGCCGCCGCCCAGCAGTCGGTCGCCACCGCCCAGGTCCTCAGCAAGGGGGCGCAGCCGCAGTTCTGGCACGCGATCGCCCAGAGCGTCGCCGCGGCGACGGTCGTCAAGGCGGGCGAGGCCACGGTGAAGCTCGCGACCAAGCTGAAGTCGAGCGAGTCCTCGTCCTCCAGCGAGTCCTCCTCGTCGTCCAGCGGCGGTCCCGCCCTCAGCGGCAAGACGCTGCGCGGGGTGATCCCGGGCGACACCGCCTACGACGCCAACTGACCCGTTGCGTCGTACGTTCCGCACCGCCGCACGACGTGCGGCAGAGAAAGATCCACTGGCGTCGGCCGACCACCGGCGCCACGTGACCTGTGGCGCCGGCTGACATCGGCGCAGGGGGAAGTCGATCGACCCCCGGTGCCGGGGCGGGGCGCCCCGCCCCGGCACGCAGTGTCGCGCGAATGCACCCTTTTCCGAATCGACCGACCTGGACGTCGGCCCCCACCTGGATGTGGACAGCGATGAGAGTTCTCGCGCGCTCGCGCGCATCGGAGGGCGCACCCCGGACAGCGGGCGGCCCGCTCCCGCCGAACGTACGGATCAGTGCGCTGGCCGCCCTCATGGCCGTGGCGGTGTACTGCTTTTGCTGCCTGGTGTACAACGCCCCGGACTCCCCGGCCAAGGACCGCATCAAGGGCCCCGTCACGGCCTTCATGGATCCGGTGTTCTGGCAGGACTGGCACCTCTTCGGGCCCACCCCCGGAACCAGCAACGACCTCATCTACCTTCGCGCCCGGATGAGGCTCCCCGGCTCGGGGAAGGTCGTGGAGACAAGTCCCGTCGAGATCGAGCAGGCCATCGACAGAGCACCCCGGAATTTCCGTGTGAACCCGACGAAGCTGCCGGGCGTTCTCCTCGCTTTCGACGCCGCGGCCAACCGGTACGCGGGGGTCGTGAACAAGCTCCGGAAGCTTCCCGAAGCCGAGCGTGCGGAAGCCCGCAAACGTCTTGACGCCCAGTTCAAACCGGACTTCGACGAAATGCAGCGATTCTTCTCCGTACAGGCGAAGGCGCTCTATCCGGACGCGCAGATCGTCGCCGTCCAGGCGACCTTCAAGAACCGTTCCATCGTTCCGTTCTCGGCCCGGTACGCGGTGCCCAAGCCGAAGCAGCACGAGCAGGGCCTGCTGGCGACGTCATGGATGACCTACGTTCCGGGGGTGGCTCAGTGACCGGCGTGTTCGCCCTGCTGGGCAGGGGATGGCGGACCGGCACGGCCCGACTGGACGCCGCGCTGCTGCGCCTCGCGACCAGGAAACACCGGCTCATCGGCGTCGCGGCGCTCCGCGTCGTCATCGGCTTCGCCACCGTTCTGTACTGCCTGTCCGACTACTCACGGCGGCGCTTCCTGTGGGGGCCGGACTCCTACAACTCGATCTCCACGGCGAAGGCCGCGCTGCCGCACTGGGGCTTCTCGCTCTTCCTGTGGGGGCATTCCACCCTCTGGTTCGAGATCGTCTTCCACGCCGCGATCGTGGTCGCCCTGGCGTTCATGATCTTCGGCGGCCGGGTGCTCACGCTGGCGCAGGCCGTGATGATGTGGTCGCTGCACAACCGGAACCAGGACGTGCTCGAAGGTGGCGACAACCTCGCCCAGATCCTCATCCTGTTCATGGTCTTCACCGTGTCCGACGCCTACTTCGCGCCCGGTGCCAAGCGGCGGCGCGCGAAGATGCGTGAGCAGGAACACCCGGCGGTCTCCACCGTGCTGCACAACCTGGGTGCCTTTCTGATCGTCTTCGAGACCGCGGTGCTGTACTTCGCCGCGGGCTACTGGAAGATCACCGGAAAGGTCTGGCAGGACGGCGTAGCCATGTACTACATCAGCCGGATCACCGGCTTCGAGATGTCGGCGACGTACGCGCACCTGATGAGCAACGCCTTCGTGACCACCGCCGTCTGCTACCTCACGATCTTCGCCGAACTCGCGCTGCCCTTCGCGATCCTGTCCGCCCGCCCATGGGTCCGGAAGACCAACACGCTGGCCCTCGAGGCCATGCACCTGGGCATCATGGCCTGCATGGGCCTGGTGTGCTTCGGGCTGTTGATGATCGGCGCCGACTGCACCTGCCTGCGCGACGAGGACTACCGCTCGCTCGCGCGGCGCTTTCGAACCGTCAAGGACCGCCTTGTGAACCGTGGTTGGTCACTGTCGCCCGCGGGCGGCATGACACCCGCGGCGATGACGGGCGGACAGGAGGGCATGGCCGATGCGTGACAGGACCGGGGAACCGGCGGACTCCCGCCGGATCGTGCAGCCGGACGCCGGCCCGGCGAACGCCGCGCCGGACGCCCTGTACCGGTTCCTCACCGCCGAGCCCGCCGACCGGGAACGCCTGGCGCCGCGCGTGGTCGCCGCCGTGGGCCGCGAGCGGCTCGACGAGATCGTGGACGCCACGCTCGGACGGGTCGGCGACGTCACCGGCGTGCGCGAGGGCCCCGACGGACTGGTGATCGAAGGCACCAGGGGACGGGCCCTCGCCTTCGCCGCCACCCGGGACGGCCGTGAACTGGACGCGCTCCTGATCGCCCCCGCCGCACGCCGCCCGCAACGCCTGCGCACCGCCTGGGTGCGCCCGGCTCTGGCGTGGACCGTGCTGGTGCTGCTGTTCGTCGTACGCATCGACGCCTGCTGGGAAGCCCCCTCCCGGATCGCCTGGTGCGGCCGCCTGCTCATCGTCGCGGCCGGTTACCTGGTCGTGGAGGGCTGGCGTGCCCCCGCCCTGCTTCCGTGGTGGATACGCAGGCCGCTGGAGGCCGGGGCGCTCGTCGCCCTCGCCTCCGCCTGGCGGCTGCCGGGGCTGCCCACGTCGGGCGGCGCCACCGAGCTGGTCGTGGGGGCCGCCCTGGTCGCCGTCCTCGGCGTACTCCTGATGCGCGTACGGCGCCACCGCTGGGGGACGGCCGTCTCCCAGCCCCTCGTCTTCCCCTTGCAGGGCGGCAGTTGGTACGTGGCGCAGGGAGGCGGACGCAGCCTCAACCATCACTTTGCCTTCCCCGAGCAGCGCGGCGCCCTGGACGTACTCCAGGTCGGCCCCGGCGGTACTCAGGCGCGCAACCGCGCCCGGAACGAGGGCGTGCGCGGAAGGAACGAGAGCTACCTCGTGTACGGGCAGCCCGTGCACGCACCCTGCGACGGTACGGTCGTCTCGGCCGCCGATCACATCGACGACCAGAAACCCGGCACCATCCGCTACCAGCCCCCCTACGGCAACCACGTGTGGATCGACACGGGCGCCGAGATCGTCAAGCTCGCCCACCTGCGCCCCGGCACCGTGACCGTGGCCAAGGGTGACACCGTGCGCGCGGGGCAGGTACTCGGCGAGGTCGGCAACTCCGGCAACAGCACCGAACCCCACCTGCACATCCACGCCGAACGCGACGGTCTGGGCCTCGACTTGGAGTTCCAGGGCGTCTCGGGTCCGCTGTGCCGGGGTCGGACCGTCCGCATGTAGGCCCCACCACGCCCTTCACCACGGCAGGCGGCCACCGGCCCGCACGGACGACGAGCCCGGGCCGCGCCGCCCCGTTCTGCCTGCGCGCCGCCCGGCGCGCCCACACCAGAAGGTCTGCTTCCGTGCCTTTCCCTGCCCCGATACGCCCGCTGCGTCGCCTGCGCGGCCCCGTGGTCGCGGCCGCCTGCGCCGCACTGCTCGGCGCCGTCGGCTCGCTCCCCGCCGCCCACGCGGCCGACCGGCACCCGCTCGCGGGATCCCGGCCCACGTATGCGACGCGGGCCGCCGACGCGGGCCCGCTGCCCGGCGGCCGGCACGTCAGCGCGCGGCTCCATCTCAACTCCCGTGATCCGCAAGGGCTCTCGGCGTTCCTGCGCGATGTCAGCGACCCGCACAGCCCGCACTACCGGCACTACCTCACTCCGGCGGAGTACCAGCGGCGCTTCGGCCCGACCGGCCATCAGATCCAGACCATTACCGCATGGCTGGCCGGGTCCGGATTCACCGTCACCGGCCGCACCCCCCACTACCTGACGATCGAAGGCCCCGCCCGCGCCGTCCTGCAGGCCTTCGGCACGAGCCTGCACCGCTACCGCACCGGCCGTGGCACGAGCGAGGCCCCCTCCGGCGACCTCAGCGTGCCCGCCTCCCTCGGTGCCACCGTCCTCGGCGTGTCCGGCCTGTCCACCCCCGGCGCGGCCCGCCCCTTGTCGACCCCCGTGCCGGCTCTCGACGTACCCGCCGACGGCGCCGTCTGCTCCGGCCACTTCGGGGAGAAGCCCGCCACGGGTCTGCCCAAGGCGTACGGCAGGACCTCCACGTACGCGCCCTGCCCCTACACCCCCGCCCAGCTGCGCCACGCCTACGGCGCGGGCACCAAGGGCGCCACGGGGCGCGGCTCCACCATCGCCGTCGTGGACGCCTACGGGTCACCGGACATGCCCGCCGACGCCGACCGCTATGCCCGGGCCACCGGCGATCACGCGTTCCGGCCCGGCCAGTACCGCCAGCACGTGACGCCCGCCGACTGGCACATCGGCGACGCGTGCGCGCCCCCGCGCACCTGGGCCGGCGAACAGGCCCTCGACATCGACCTCGCCCACGGCCTCGCCCCGGACGCGAACGTCCTCTACGTCGGCGCGAACTCCTGCCTCGACAACGACCTGATGGACGCCGAGTCGTACATCATCGACGGCCGCCGGGCGGACGTCATCTCCAACTCCTGGGCCGAGATCATCCACTCCGATCCCGGGCATCTCACGCCCACCCTGGTGGCCGCGTGGAACCTGCTGTTCGAACAGGCCGCCGCCGAAGGCATCGGCGTCTACTTCGCCGCGGGCGACTGCGGCGACTCCTCGCCCCAGGCCGCGCAGACCGGCACCAACTGCGACCCGAAGACCACCCGCGCCCAGGCCGACTTCCCCAGCGGCTCCCCGTGGGTCACCTCGGTCGGCGGCACCACCCTCGCCCTCGACCGGCACGGCGACTACGCCTGGGAGACCAGCATGGGCGACGAGCTGGCCATCCGCACCGACAACGACACCGCATGGGGGCCCGTTCCCGGCGTCTTCGCCTTCGGTGGCGGAGGGGGTGCGAGCGACTTCCCCCAGCCCTGGTACCAGCGCGGCCGTGTCCCTGGCGACACCGCACACCGCATGACGCCCGATGTGGCGCTGGAAGGCGACGGGGCGCTGCCCGTTCTCGTCGGACTCACGGACGCCGGGACCTTCCAGCTCATCGGGTTCGGCGGCACGTCGGCGGCCGCGCCCGCCTTCGCCGCCGTCCAGGCCGACGCGCAACAGGCCTCCGGACAACGGCTCGGCTTCGCCAACCCGCTCCTGTACGGCCTCGCCCAGTCCCGCGCCGGCGTCTTCCACGACGTCACCGACCGGCCCGCGAACGCCGGCGCGCAACCTCTCACCGTGGTACGCGACGAGGGCCCCGACATCGACACCTCCGCGGGCGCCCAGCGCTATCTCCTCTACACCCTCGGCCACGACTTCGGACTCCACGCCCGCCCCGGCTACGACGACGCCACCGGTCTCGGCTCTCCCACCACCGGCTATCTGCGCTGGTTCCAGCACACCAAGGGCACCCTGAAGTGACCGTCGACGCCTTCGTCGTGGGAGCGGGCCCCAACGGCCTCGCCGGTGCCGTCACGCTCGCCCAGGCGGGCCTTTCCGTTACCGTCCTGGAAGCCGCCGCCACCATCGGCGGCGGCACCCGCAGCGGCGAGGTCACCGTGCCCGGCCTGCTCCACGACCACTGCGCCGCGGTGCATCCCATGGCCGTCGCATCGCCCTACCTGCGCACTCTCGGCCTCGAACGCCACGGACTGCGCTGGGAGCACGCCGAGACCGACCTCGCCCACCCCCTCGACGGCGGCCGCGCGGCCGTACTGCGGCGCGACCTGGCCGCGACCGTGCGGGGGCTCGGCGCCGACGGCCCGGCGTGGCACCGGCTGTTCGCGCCCCTGACCGCGCACTACGACGCCCTGAGCGAAGACCTCATGCGCCCGGTGACGCGGCTGCCCCGTCACCCCGTCCGCACGGGCGGGTTCGGGCTGCTGGCGGCCCGCCCCGCGCAGTGGACCCTGCGCCGATGGCGCGGGCAGGAAGCCCGTGCCCTGTTCGCGGGGGTCGCCGCCCACGCCCTGCGCCCGCTCGCCGGCGCGGGCAGCTCCGCCATCGGACTCATGCTCACCGCCGCCGCGCACCGTCACGGCTGGCCCGTCGCCCGCGGGGGCTCGGGGGCCATCGCCGATGCGCTCGCCGCCCGTCTCGTCGAACTCGGCGGCACCATCGAAACGGGCGCCCCCGTCCGTTCCCTGCGGGACCTTCCCCCCGCCCGCACGGTCCTGCTCGACCTGGCTCCCCGCGCGGCGGCGAGGGTGTGCGGTCCGCGTCTTCCCGCCCGCGTCCGACGCGCGTACACCCGCTACCGGCACGGGCCCGCCGCGTACAAGGTCGACCTGGCCGTGGAGGGAGGCGTTCCCTGGCGTGCCGAGGTGTGCCGCACGGCGGGCACCGTCCACCTCGGCGGAACCGCGGAGGAGATCGCGGAGGCCGAACAGGCGGTCTCCCGCGGGCGGATGCCCCGGCATCCCTTCGTACTGGTCGCCCAGCAGTACCTCGCGGACCCCGGGCGCTCGGCCGGCGACGTCCACCCCGTCTGGGCATACGCGCACGTC
The DNA here is from genome assembly GCF_040298185.1 of Streptomyces sp. NPDC001634. Lineage (NCBI taxonomy): Bacteria > Bacillati > Actinomycetota > Actinomycetes > Kitasatosporales > Streptomycetaceae > Streptomyces > Streptomyces sp. NPDC001634. The sequence continues at coordinate 34,070 of NZ_JBEOZU010000018.1, forward strand.
CCGCACGGCTATGACGGGGATGCGACGGCCGCCGTCCTGGAGCGCATCGAGCAGTACGCCCCCGGACTGCGCGACCGCGTCATCGGCCTGACCGCCCGCTCCCCGGCCCAGCTCGAGGCGTACAACCCCAACTACGTCGGTGGGGACATCCTCAACGGCGCCAACTCCCTTGCCTCTCTCGCGTTTCGCCCGCGCCTGGCGCTTGATCCCTACGCCACGGGAATCCCCGGCGTCCGTCTCTGCTCGGCGGCGACGCCGCCGGGGGCGGGCGTGCACGGCATGTGCGGGCACAACGCCGCGAGATCGGCACTGCGGGAACTCGGCCTGACCCCGGCCGTCCGGCCTTGTCCATCACCCTGAGAAACCGGAGGAAACGAACTCATGCGCATACACACCTGGGCCACCTCGGCAGCCGTCGCCGGCGCCCTGCTCGCCGGGACCGCCTCGGCCGCCGCCGCCCGGACCGAGACCGGCACCGTCCCCTGGTCGGTGCGCCACCAGACTGCGACGGCCTCGGGGCAGCGGTGGATCGAGGCGGGCGGCACGGGGCTTGCCGGGGACCTCGTGGTGCACGGGAAGCTGTCCAACACCGGCGACGGCTGCTACTCGGTGTGGACCCGGTTCGTGTTCGACATGATCCCGGGCCCGGCGCACAAGCAGGCGCAGGTGTGCGGCCGCGGATCCGTCGACGTCGGCGTGCGACAGGCGGTGCAGCTCACGACGACCGGCTATCTGACAGTGTGCAAAGGCACCAAGGACACGACCGACTGCGCATCCTGGCTGAACATCACCTCGTGGCCCATCGGCACACCGCGTACCGAAACCGCCCCGCGTCCCTAGGGCCTGTCCGGAGATCAGCTCCCGCCCACCCCGAGTGCGGGCAACAACACCAGCACCAGGGATGCCGCGCCGAGGAGGCCGTGGGCGGCGACGACGGGGACGGGCAGGTGCCGTTCCGCGGGAGTCGTTGCGCCCGCGGCGCCGGCCGGGGCGGCGGTCCGGTACACGGGAACCCAGCGGGCGAACATCGTGAAGCCGAGGAGGGCCACGGCGACCAGGATGCCGAAGGCCGTCCGGGCCAGGGCTTCCCGGTCCGCGGCGAGGTAGATGATCCATACGGCCAGTCCGGCTGCCGCGAGCACGAAGTGACCGAAGACGAGCGGCGGAGGACGAACCCGCCGAGGGCGGTGACCACCCAGGCGATGAGAGCGGCGATGTCCATGTCGGTCTCCCTTGGTTCCGGTGGTTCCGGTGGTTCCGGTGGTTCCGGTGTGCGGGACCGGGCAGCCGTGGCGGATCAGGACGGGTGCCGGGTGCGGAAGCCCTCGGCCTGTACGGACTCGTCGGCGACCCGCACGCCGTAGCGGTAGGCGAGCTTGCCGCCGAGGTAACCGGACAGGCCGAGGGTGGCGAGCAAGACGGCGGAGAGCGTCAGCTGCCCGTATCCGACGCCCTGCCCCTGCGGGTATCCGCCGCCCTGCCGCCAGGCGAAACCGGCCGCGTACGCGGCGGTGACGGCGAGGTTCAGCGCCATGTGCACCAGACCCGTACGGAAGGCCGGTGTGCCGGTGGGGATGGCGAACAGGTCGAGGAAGCCGGCACACGCCGCCGCCAGCGCCCCGAGCACACCGATGGCGATCAGCCAGGCCGATCCGTGGGCCAGGAAGCCCGGCCGGCCGACGATTCGGGAGGCGATGTCGAAGACCAGGCTCGACACCCACGCCCCGATCGGCACGGTGACCAGGATCGGGTGGTACGGATGCCCGTACGGGCCCGCCAGCACGCCGCTGACCGGCTGCTTCGCCTGACGCAGGTCACTGTTCGACGTCCTGCGCCACCTCACCTGTGAGGTATTTCACCAACGATTGGTGGTCTTATTCGGGTCCGGGTCAAGGGGAACGTTGCCCTCCCGGGCCCGCGGTGTCCTGGAGGGTCAGCCCGGACTGTCCTTGAAGAGGGCGGCGCGGATCTGGTCGGTCGTCGGCAGGGCATCGACCCGGCAGGACAGGCTCGTCGGCCGACCAGGGGGGTGAAGGGGTCGGTTCCGTCGAGCAGGAGTGTGGGGGAGCCGTGCATTCCGGCGGCCTCGGCGGCTTCACAGGTCGTGATCCGGCGCCAGGTCACGGTGATGTCCGGGTGGTCGGCGAGTACTTGGTCCAGGCGGGCGCGGAGAACGGCCGTGTGGGGGCACTCGGGGACGACCAGCACGGTCAGTTCCATGACCACCTCCGGAGCTGGTCGGCGACAGCAGCCAGGGTCACGCGCCGGGCCCGGCGCTTCGACGAGCCTCGCCCGGACGCGATCCGCTCCTGGTCCGATCCGTACGGCGGCCCGGGAGCGCCGCCGTCGTCGGCCTCCGGCCCAGCCAGGCAAGGAAAGCAAGGACGAAGAGACCCTCGATCAGCAGCGACAAGGGGCCGTACGGCGGCTCCCATCCGGGTTCGTAGTAGCCGTCCGGCAGGCCGACGGTGCGCGACAGCAGAAATCCGACGATCATGCCCAGGCTGACGAGCGCCCCGGTCAGCCACGCGACGAAGGGGCGTTTCATGATCACGAGAGCCACCGCCACGACGATCATGACCGCACTGCCCACGGCGAACAGGACGCCCACGTAGAACTTCTCCTCGAGATGATCAGGGATGAGGAGCGAGTGCAGCACCGTGTTGCCGACGGCGCAGCAGGCCCCCAGCAGTCGCAGGGTGGATTCGGTGGCGTTGGTGGAGTTCATCATGACTCCAGCTGTTCACGTGCAGGGACCGGAGAGCCCTGAGGAGACATCGACAGGTGCGGGCGGGCCGGAGCGGGACCTCGGCTCACCGCTCGCAGGCGGTATCCGTCTCCTGAGAGCCTCCAGCCGCATCCTCGCCACGCAGCTCGACGCAGCAAGAGCCGGGTCGCGGGGCGAGCATCGCTTTGGTCTTGTCGCTGCCCAGGCCGTGCAGATAGCCGGCAAGGAAAGCCTGATTGACGCCGCAGACCAGTTCCGGGGCCTTCGCCGCAAGGGGATGGAAGGGGCAGTTGCGCAGCCGCAGCAGGGTGGGCGCGGAGCGCTCCGGCTCGAAACCGAACTCCTCGAGCGTCTTGGCGGCCAGGCTCAGCCCCCGCTCGGCACCGAGCCGCCCGGGACGAACCCGCTCGCGCTCGGCGCAGCCCAGGCTCTCCCCCCGCTTGTATGCCACGCGGAGCGCGGCGTCGCGGGCGGATTCGCCTTCCGCCTCGGTCAGCACGGCCTCGGTGAGGACGTCGGCCAGCATTCCGTAACGACGCTCCGGGATGTTCACCGCAATGGCCTCGGCCACCGGCTCGTACACCTTGGGCCGACGCCCGACCTTACGGATGCCTGCGGAAGATTCGTAGTGGGCCTGGAGCAGTCCGGCCACCACGAGTTTGTCCAGGTGGAAGGCCGCCAGCTTGCGGGAGATGCCGAGGCTGTCGGCGACCTCCTCACGAGTGACCGGTCGACGCGCCTGCCGTATGAGCTCGAACACGCGGCGGCGCGTGGCGTCGCCGAGGGCGGCCAGGGTGGTCAGCGAAGCGTGATCCAGTCCCACCCCGACAGTCTATCGACCATAAGTTTGGGCGAAAAGTACCTTCTGCCAACTTTTCGAGGGCCGACTACGCCTGGCCGCCCATATGAGAAACAGGAGTTGTCGGATCAAGGCGAGTAGGCAGGTGAGGCGGGACGCGAGGATCGGTCGCCGTCCCGCCTCAGCCGGCCCGCAAACCCCTACTTGTCGTCCGGGGTGATCTCCCACGTGGTGTTGTCGCCGTGCTGCTGGGTCCAGAACAGTCGCCAGCCGTCGCGGAACAGCGTCGGCACCTTGGCGCCGAGGATGCCGTCCGTGCCCGGGTCGCCGTTGGAGGCGTGGATGCCGGTGATCTCGTTGTCACCGTCGTTCTGGATGCCGCCGTTCACCGAGGACAGCATGTTGTCCAGGGTCGCCGAGGGGTCGCGGCCCTCGCCCAGGAAGCGCACCGGCTGTGTGCCGCGCGAGTAGTCGGTGGTCGTGTCGAAGACGTACCCGGAGTCCAGGGCACCCCGCTGGGTGTGCGCGGTGTCGCCGGCGTCCTCGACGAAGGCGACGTGCGTGCGGTCGAGGAAGGCGACGTTGTCGATGCCGGTGTGCGCCTTGTCGCCGGTGTAGAAGACGCTCAGCTTGCCGTCGTCGGAGCGCGGGTCGCTCTGGGTGAGCTTGTAGAGGGTGCCCCAGCCGCCGTAGCCGTCATTGGCCGTGCTGGTGGTGTTGGTGTCGCCGGTGGCGTCGAAGTAGAACTCGCGGAAGTCCGTGCCGGGGCGGAACTGGCCGTTCTCCGGACGCTTGAACGGGGTCGCCTTGGCCGCCTTCGCCAGGGCGTTGGCGTCGAACGCCTTCCCGCTGGTGTCGGTCCTGGTGTCGTGGACGGTCACCCAGTGGGTGCTCAGGGCCGGACCGTAGTTGGTCAGGTCCTTCTCGTCGTCGGTGAACGCTGCGCCGGTGGGGTGCGCGCTGTCGACGCTCTGGTACGCGATGGGCGAACCGCTGCGGCGGGAGACCACCTGCAGCGCCTGGAGCCTGCCGCCCTTGGTGAGGTCGTGCTTGTCGTAGGGGATCAGCCGGTAGACGAAGCTGTTGGGGACCTTCGTCTTGGTGGCGACCGTTGTTCCGCCGCTGTCCTCGACCATCAACAGGTTGCCGGCGGAGTCGTTCTGGATGCCCTCGTAGCCGGCCCGTCCGGTGACGGCGGAGATGTCCTGGACCTTCGAGTCGATGTCCGGGGTGGCCTGGAGCACGGCGCCCTCGGCCCCCTCCTCGGAGGTGAACAGCAGCCGCTTGGCCCAGGGGTCCCAGGTGGAACCGTCGATGGCGGGAATGCTCGTGCCGTCGGTCTTCTTGGTGGCCAGCAGCGTCACCCGGTGCGCCTGGTCGGCGTCGAGGTTGATGCGGGTGATGTACCCCGCCTCACCGCCCTCGTGGCCCTGGAAGAGGAAGTGCGTGCCGTACGGGTACGACGCGTCGGCGCCGTGCAGACCGGACAGCCTCAGGTAGGTGTTCTTGTCGGGCTCGGTCTTGCTGGCCTCGATCTTCACGCCCGGGGCCTGCTTGATGGTGGGGTCGGGCAGCAGCGTGCCGTCTCCGAGGTATCCGTAGTACGGGACCTCGGCGGTCGGGTTCTCCAGCTTCAGGGAGCCCTGCGCGACGGGGTGCTCGGTGAGCCCGGGCGACAGGACGTTGGGAGCGGTCACGCCGCGGGCGTCGGTGACAGCCGGCACCGACGACCAGGCGGCCACGCCGCCACTGGCGTCGGCGGCACCGGCGGACAGTGCGAGACCGACACCGATCACACTCGTCGCCACCGCTGTTGCGACAACGCTGCCACGTCTGTTTTTGGCCATGTGCGATCACCTTCCAGATGAGCGAGGGCACACAGTCAAGACACAGCTGCCGTCACAGGATGGCTGGATTGGTGTCAGTCCGATTGATGACTCGTGAACAATGCTGGGCCTTGCCCGGGTGCTGGGCCTTGCCCGGGTGCTGGGCCTTGCCCGGGTGCGGGGCCTGGCCCGGATACGGGGCCTGGCCCGGATACGGGGCCTGGCCCGGATACGGGGCCTGGCCCGGATACGGGGCCTGGCCCGGATACGGGGCCTCGCCCGGATACGGGGCCTCGCCCGGATACGGGCCTTGGCCGGTAAGGAAGGTCCGGTCGGCAGAGGGGCCACCGTCTCTGCGGAGTTCGCACACTTCGCCCGTACGCACGCACGGCGTCGACGGCCGAGTGCGCGTCACCGTGACACGATGATGCTGAGCATCACCCAGCTGAGGGGGTGTCGGGCATGGTCGCGCCGGAAAGGGCACCGGCCTCAGGAACCCGCCGGGCGGGTCTGAGGCGCGAGATCGGCTTCGTCGGGCTCATCTGGGCTTCGGAGGGGTCGATCATCGGATCCGGGTGGCTGTTCGGCGCCCAGGGGGCCCTGGCGGCGGCCGGGCCCGCGGCGATCATCTCCTGGGCCATCGGCGGCCTCGCGATCCTGATTCTGGCGCTGGTGCACGCCGAGCTCGGCGGAATGTATCCGGTCTCCGGCGGCACCGCCCGTTTCCCGCACTACGCCTTCGGCTGGGCCGCAGGCGCGTCCTTCGGCTGGTTCTCCTGGCTGCAGGCGGCCACGGTGGCACCCATCGAGGTGCTGGCAATGATCACGTACGGCCAGCACTACTCCTGGGCGAGCGGCTGGGAGAAGATCAAGGGCGGCGAGCACATCCTGACCGGAGTCGGCATCGCCGTCGCGGTCGGACTGATGGCGGTCATCACGGCCATCAACTTCCTCAGCATCCGTCTGCTGGCCCGCACCAACAGCGCGGCGACCTGGTGGAAAGTCGGCGTCCCCCTGCTGACGATCTTCGTGTTCGCCATCGCCCAGTTCCACGGCGGCAACTTCACCGCGGCCGACGGATTCAACCCCTACGGGGCCAAGGGCATCCTGTCCGCCGTCTCCACCGGCGGGATCATCTTCGCGCTGCTCGGCTTCGAGCAGGCCGACCAACTCGCCGGAGAAAGCGCCAACCCCAAGCGCGACATCCCGCGGGCAGTGATCGGATCGATCGTCATCGGCATCGCCATCTACATCCTTCTCCAGGTCGCCTTCCTCGCCGTGCTGCCCGCCTCCCAGATCGGCAGCCACTGGGCCACCTCCGCGTTCACCGCCCTGACCGGACCGTTCGCCCAGGTCGCCACGCTCATCAGCCTGGGCTGGCTGGCCACGGTCCTCTACCTCGACGCCGTGGTCTCCCCCGCAGGCACCGGCCTGATCTACATCACCGGCTCCTCCCGGGTCTCCTACGGCCTCAGCCGCAACGGATACGTGCCCTCCGCGTTCGAGACCACCGACCGGCGCGGCGTCCCCTGGATCGGCCTCCTCACCGCCTTCGTGACCGGCTGCATCTGCTTCCTGCCCTTCCCCAGCTGGCGCTCCCTCGTCGGGCTGATCACCAGCGCCAGTGTGCTCATGTACGCAGGCGCCCCGCTCTCCTTCGGTGTGTTCCGCAGCCGGCTGCCCCATGCCCACCGCCCCTACCGGCTGCCCGGAGGCAGGTGGATGTCGCCACTGGCCTTCATCGTCGCCAACCTGCTGATCCTGTGGTCGGGGTGGACCACCGACTGGAAACTCGGCGCCGCCATCCTCATCGGCTACGCCATCCTGATCGCCAACCGGGTGTTCAAAATGAACCCCGTCGCGCCACAGCTCGACCTGCGCGCCGCCCAGTGGCTGCCCGCCTACCTCGTCGGCATGGGCCTCATCGTCTACCTCAGCGACTTCGGGCCCCTCAAGCACCCATGGTTCCCGCTGTGGTGGGACATCGGCGTCACCGCCGTCTTCAGCCTCGCCGTCTACTACTGGGCCATGGCAGTCGCCCTGCCGACCGAACAGATCCAACGAGTGATCGACCAGGTCGTCGTACCGGAGAAAGAAAGCATCCACTGACGGCACGGCACACGTGGACGCTCTGCCGACGGCGCCCAACGGTGGTGTGTCGCCCCGGCGCCTGGTAGGCATGGGCCGTGCGCTTCGAGACCGTTCCCATGCCGCCGACCGTTGAGGCCAGGCCCCGCGACACCCGCGGCTACCCCGTTCCGGCGATCACCCCGTGGGAGGGAGAGGAGCCGCAGTTCGCGCTCACCGACTACGGGCGCAGCGCCGACTGCGCCCGCAAGCGGCTCTGCTCGGTCTGCAACAAGCCAATGCCGCAGGGACCGGTGTGGCGCGTGGTGGGCGCCACGGAGAGCGCCGCGATCAGCGAGGCGCTGGCTGCCGGGCGCCCCTACCGCAATCTCTCGCCGACCCTGGAGGGACCGGGGCACCGCGCGTGCATGCTGTACGCCTCGATGGTGTGCCCGTATCTGGCCCGTCCGAACGCGCGGCGCGGACTGACGGCGGCTCAGCCGGACGAGATGACCGAGCATGTCGTCCGGGGCGCCGTCCGGGGCGCGATGGGCGCTGTGGTGGGGTTCGGGGAGTACGAGTACGCGATCACCAGCAGCCAGGTCCTGTTCCGCTTCCTCGACGTGGTCGAGTTCCTCCCGCACGACACGGCCGACGCGCACCTGGACGAACTGCGGGCCGAGCTCGCCCGGGCGGCGGAGTGACTCCACGCCCCGGGCGAGCCCGGCCCGGTCCCGTGGGGCGGGGTCAGGGGCGGTAGGCGGCCAGGCCGACGACCGAGGTGACCTTGGTCGGGTGGCCCGAGCCGCTCGCCGGCATGGTCACGGTGCCGGAGGGGGTCCGCACGGCGAGCGTCGTGCCGTCGGCGGACCAGGCGGGCTCGGTGTAGTCGGTGGTGGCGTGCGGGGTGAGGTCCTTGACATGGCCGGTGGTGAAGTCCTCCACGAGGACGTGGTCGTGGCCGGCGACGGAACGCACGAAGACGACCTCCTCCTCGTTGGGCGACAGGGCCGGCTGCGAACCCTTGGTCAGCGCGCCGCCCTGCTGGCGGATGTAGTCGTCACGGATGTAGACCTCACCGGTGCTGGAGTTCGCGTAGACCGAGGTGCCATGGCCGCCGGCCGCGTTCGGCCACACGTTGCCGGTCTGCGGCAGCGACGGCACGCCCGGGCCGGGCTCAGCCACCAGGGGCAGCGTCCTGGGCGTGCCGTGGACCGCCGTGGCGGCCACGTACTTCAGCCTGGAAACACCGTTGGCGCGGGCGGCGAAGATGAGGTTGTTCTTCGCGGGGATGCCGTCCTGGGTGTCGGCCTTGGCCACCTGCCAGGTGGGGTGGGACCAGTTCTGGCCACCGGGGTTCTTGGCGACGACGACGCGTCGGCTGCCGTCGGCGTTGGCGACGTCCAGGTTCCCGGCGCCGTCGATGAAGGCGGCCTTGGCGCCGTTCGGGGACCAGGCGAGGTCCCTGACGGGTACCCCGAAGTTCACCCAGTGACCGTTGATCAGCACGTACTTGGTGCCGTTGCTGATCGTCAGAGTCCCGTGCGAGCTGCTCTTGGCGGCTGTGGCGGCCTGGGCCGCGTTGGCGAAGCCGGATCCGCCCAGCAGCGCGGTGCCGGTGACGGCAGCGGCAAGGGCGATGGCAGCAGCGGTGTTACGGGTGCGAGCCGACATGAATTGATCCCCCAGAAATGTCGATAGATGGTGCAGCGCATCAACGCCAGAGCCGCTCCGCTGTCCCCCGGGCCGCTTCGGGCCACCCGACCGCCTGCTGCTCTGTTCGATGGGGAAGCCTGTCAGCCCGCGATCGCCGAACGGTCCGTCAGGCGTCACAGCCCGGTAACACGCCGAGGCCGACGTCCAGTCGACCGCGCCGCACCCCCAGTGGGCGCGCGTCGGCGAAGGTCGACCGCTGGTCAACTCCGGGCAAAAACCGGCATCCGACGGCAACGCGCCGCGTGGCGGGGGCCACTGGAGGGACGGAAGGTCGCCGGTCCGCGGTCGCGCGGGGCGGCGATGGCGTCGGCAGGCGATGAGGGCGAGTCTCTCCCCCTGCCCCGGCTCGACAGGAACCAGGTCCATGCAGCACAAGGGCATCACGGCCGATGCACCCAACCGGCACCGCAGAGGGAAGTTCACCAGGGCGAGGATCGCGCTGGGCACGGCCCTGGCCACGGCCGCGGCCGGAGGGGTGATCGTGGCGGCGCACGCCTCCGGTACGACGTCCGCGCCGGCCTTCGCCACCGGCGACAGCCGCAACGTCCAACAGCCCAGCACCCCGAAGACGGTCTGCCGGACCCTGGTCTCGGGGCTCACCATGACCGGCCGCAAAGCCGGCAGCACTCAGGAGGCGGCGCCGCCCGACACCGGCCGGATCCAGCAGGCCCTCAACGCCTGCGCACAGAGCGGCTCCGGCCAGGTGGCGGTGAAGCTCACCGCGAGCGGCACCCGCACCGCCTTCCTCACCGGGCCGATCACCGTCCCCAAGGGCGTGGTGCTGCTCCTCGACAGTCCGGTCACGCTGTACGGCTCCCGCAACCCGGCCGACTACCAGATCAGCGGCAAGCCTGCCTGCGGCACCGTCGCCTCCTCCTCCGGCGGCTGCAAGCCACTGATCACCGTCTCCGGCGCCAACGCCGGTGTCGAGGGCATCCGTGCCGCGGGCGGCGGCCAGGGCCGTATCGACGGCCGCGGCGACATGGCCCTGTATGGCAAGAGCACCACCTGGTGGGCCCTGGCCACCCAGGCCAAGAACCAGAAGGCCAACCAGAACAACCCGCGCATGATCCAGGCCGTGAAGTCCGACAACTTCACCCTCTACGACATCGACCTGGTCAACGCCCCGAACTTCCACGTCTCCTACCAGAACGGCACCGGGTTCACCGCCTGGGGCGTCCGCATCAAGACCCCGGCCACCGCCCGCAACACCGACGGCATCGACCCGAGCGGCGCCACCGACGTGACCATCGCGAACTCGTACATCATGGACGGTGACGACGGCATCGCCATCAAGGGCGGCAGCGCCCCCTCGAAGAACATCACCGTCAGGAACAGCCACTTCTACGGCACCCACGGCATCTCCATCGGATCCGAGACCGCCGCCGGAGTGAGCAACGTCCTGGTCACCGGCAACACGGTCACCGGCACCGACGCCAACGGCAACGCCAGTGGCAGCAGCGTCGGTCTGCGTATCAAGAGCAGCGGCGTCAACGGCGGACCGGTCACGAAGGTCACCTACACCGGCACCTGCATCACCAAGGTCAAGCAGCCGCTGGTCTTCGACACCCACTACGCCAGTGGCAGCGGCAGCACGCCCAGCTTCACCGGCATCGTGGTCAACGGCGTCAAGGCGACCGCCTCGGTCTCCGGCGCCAAGTCCGTGATCAGCGGCTACGACTCCGGCCACCCGGTCGGTCTGACCCTCCTCAACGTCTCCCTCGACACCAACACCACGACCGCCGAATACGCCAAGGTGGGCCTGTCCGACTCCACCCTCAAGCCCTCCGGCACCGGCGTCACCACCAGCTCGGTCAGCGGCAGCGGCACCGTCCCCACCTGCACGTTCCCCGCCTTCCCCGCCCTCTAGCCCGCTTCCGATCGCAGCCTGTTCGTACGGGAACCCCTTGGGCACGTGCCGGGACGTCGATTGAGACCCCGGCACGTGCCCGACCGCCGCGCAGGCGGCCAGAGGAGCGGGCTTGTCCGCCGCCGTGAGCAGGTCCAGGAGGGTCGCGCGGGCGCGGGCCACCCGGGAACGGACCGTGCCGACCGGGCAGTGGCTCAGTACGGCCGCCTCCGCGTACGGCAGGCCGAGCAGTTGCGTGAGGACGAACGCCTCCCGCCGCTCCTCGGGGGCCCGGCGGAGATGGCTCGGCAAGTCCGCGGTCGTGCCTCGGACTTCGGTGGAACCTCGGCCACCGGTAGGGCAGTCTTTGTCCCCGTGGCAAGCGTTCCGCAACAGAACGGGTCGGGCGACCCCGTGGCACACATGGTGGTGTGCGGAGACGACGGGCTCGCGCACCGGCTGTCCGCCGAGTTGCGCGGGGTGTACGGGGAGCAGGTGACACTCGTCGTGCCGCCGGCCGAACGAGTGGCCCGGCAGCCGGTGGTGGGCCGTGCCCGCGGATCGACACTGCTGAACCGGGTCTCCGCTGCCGTGACCCGCGCGGCGGGCAACGGCAACGGAAGCAGCAGCGGCGGCGGCGGCACGGACGGCCGCACCACCGGAACCGGTGGTGGTCGTGCGCCCCAGCCTTCCGGTGATGAGCGGCTGTTGGAGGCAGCCGAGGCGTCCGAGGCAGTGCTTGCCGAGGCCGGTGTGGAGCGGGCGGCGGCGCTGGCGCTCGTCTATGACGACGACGAGACCAACATCCGGGCCGCACTCACCGCCCGCCGTCTCAACCCACGGCTGCGGCTTGTCCTGCGCCTCTACAACAGGCGGCTGGGCCAGCACATCGAGGAACTTCTCGACCAGGCCGCGGCCCTTGCCTCCGGAGGGTCCGGAGGGGAGGCCGGGGCGTTCGACGCGTCCACGACCGTCCTGTCCGATGCAGACACCGCCGCACCCGCACTGGCCGCGACCGCTGTCGCCGGGACCACCAAGGTCGTGCAGACCGACGGGCTGATTCTGCGGGCCGTGGACCGCCCGCCGCCGGGGCCCGGCCAGGTCGCCGACCCCGGGCTGTGCACCCTGGCACTGCTGTCCGCGACCGCGAACGATCCCGCCGGCGCGGACGGTTCCGAGGGCAGCGGTGCGCACGGTCCGCAACTCCTGCCGGACGAAAGGGCGGTCGCGGAGGCCACCGGCCGCGGAACGGTCGTCCTGGAGGCGGTCTCGTACGCGGGTCCCGCGCTGCCCGCGGGGCGCAGCGTCGTTCCCCTCGGCTCGCTGCTGTCGCGGCGGCTGCGCTGGTCGTTCGCCGGGCTCGTGGGCTGTGTCGTGGCCCTCGCAATCGCGTCGATGGCGGTTACCGGCGAACCTCCACTGCGGGCCACCTACTTGACGCTGCTCGATCTGTTCGCGATCGACAACCCTGCCATCGGGGAGCCCGTCGGGCGGCAGATCCTGCAACTGCTGTCCGCGCTGGTCGGTTTGCTGCTGCTGCCCGTGCTCCTGGCGGCCGTGCTGGAGGCACTCGGCACCTTCCGCGGAACCGCGCTGCGGAAACCGCCGCGGGGACTGTCCGGACACGTGGTGCTGCTCGGCGTCGGCAAGATCGGCACACGGGTCATGACCCGGCTGCGGGAGCTGAAGATCCCCGTGGTCTGCGTCGAGGGCGATCCGGAGGCGCGCGGGCTGGCGACGGCACGACGGCTGCGGGTACCCGTCGTGCTCGGAGACGTGACACAGGAAGGTGTACTGGAAGCAGCCAAGATCCACCGGGCGCACGCACTGCTCGCGCTGACCAGTGCCGACACCACTAACCTCGAGGCCGTCCTGTACGCGCGCTCCGTACGACCCGATCTGCGGGTCGTCCTGCGCCTGTACGACGACGACTTCGCGACCGCGGTCTACCGCACCCTGCGCGCCGCTCATCCGGGCGCCCTGACCCGCAGCCGCAGCGTGTCGCATCTGGCCGCGCCCGCGTTCGCCGGGGCCATGATGGGGCGGCAGATCCTGGGGGCGATTCCCGTGGAGCGGCGGGTTCTGCTGTTCGCGGCCGTGGACGTGGCCGGGCATCCGCAGCTGGAGGGGCGGACGCTCGCGGAGGCGTTCCGTGCGGGGGCGTGGCGTGTGCTTGCCCTGGACACCGCGGAACGCGGCGAACGGGGCCAGACGTCCGACCCGGAGACGAACGCCCCCGACCGCACTTCGGGCCTGGTCTGGGACCTGCCGCCCACCTACGTCCTGCGCACGGAGGACCGAGTGGTCCTGGCGGCGACACGACGCGGCCTGGCCGAACTTCTGGGCCGCAGACGCCGGGAGACGACCGGGGGATAGGAACCGCACACGAGCAGCCGTCAGTGCGGCACTAGCAGCCGTCAGTAACGCTCGACCAGGTGATCGCGGCCCGCCGGCGGCTCGTAGGGCTCGGGCCAGAAGTCCGTCACCGTGGCTATGTGCCCCTCCCGGTCGGCCGTGAAGAACGTGATGCCGTACATCTCCTCCAGTCCCACCGCGAAGTGCAGCCAGGTGACGGCCTGCTCGTGGTCGGCGACGATGCGCTCGACGCGCAGGTGCCAGTCGCCGGGGTACTCGCGGTTGAACTGGACGTACCTCTCCCGCCCGCGGACGCGCTCCCGCGTCTGCGGCAGGATGTAGAGGACGTCCTCGGCCAGGGTGTCCGAGAACGCGGCCCAGTCACGGGCCTCCGCGGCGGCCCAGTAACTCTCGACGGTCTTGCGCAGATCGGTCATTGAGGTCATGTCGCGAGTGTGCAACCCGCCACTGACAATCGGTCCTGACCTGCGCAGACCGCGCTTTTGTGCCGGATCTCAGGCCCTGCTCCCCCGCACCGGGCACCCGAGCCCGGAACTCGATCCGCGCACCCGCGGCTGCGGGGAGGTGAAGTCCCCGTCGGCCGGAGCCCTCCTCTACCGCTGCCGGCCGTGCCGCGCCGGAATCGTGCCTGGTCAAAGCGTTCTGTCTGTGAGTTATCCACAGCCTGGGGACCTCCGCCGCGGAAAGTCGACCGGGCCAGGCACTATGGGGCCATGACTGAGAGCAACGGGTCCACCTCGCCGGAGCGCGGCGGGGACATGCCGGACTGGGAGAAGCGCTTCCGGGCGCCGCGGGTTTCGCTGCCGGACTGGGCGGAGGACGCGCCGCACCGCTCGCTGTTCGTCTCCAACGCGACGGGGACATACGAGCTGTATGCGTGGGACCGCACCACGGGCGGGCAGCGCCAGGTCACGGACCGGCCGAACGGCACGACGGACGGCGTGGTCTCGCCGGACGGCGAGTGGATCTGGTGGTTCGACGACACGGACGGGGACGAGTTCGGGATCTGGAGACGTCAGCGGTTCGCACCCGACACGGAAGACAGCGACGCCTCCGGTGCCGACACCGGTACCGACGAGCCCGCCGCTCCCGGACTCGAGCCGTCCTATCCGGCCGGGCTCGCGATCGGGCGGGACGGGCGGACGGCCGTCGTGGGCAGATCGACCGACCAGGACGGTTCGACGATCCATCTCGTACGGGCCGGCCAGGACCCGGCGGAGATCTACCGGCACCGCGAGTCGGCCGGGGTGGGCGACCTGTCGCGCGACGGCTCGCTGATCGCGATCGAGCACACCGAGCACGGCGACGCGATGCACTCGGCGCTGCGCGTGCTGCGGCCGGACGGTTCGACGGTGGCGGAGCTGGACGACACCAAGGGCGGCACGGTCGAACTGGGCCTGGAGGTGCTGGGCTTCGCACCGGTCGACGCGGACACACGGCTGCTCATCGGACACCAGCGGCGCGGCCGGTGGGAGCCGCTGGTGTGGGACGTCGCCTCGGGCGAGGAGACGGACCTGGCGCTGGAGCTGCCGGGCGACGTGGCGGCGGAGTGGTACCCGGACGGCTCCGCGCTGCTGATCGTGCACAGTTTCGAGGCCCGCAGCGAACTGTTCCGCTACGACCTGGCGACGCGCGAGCTGGTGCGGGTGCCGACGCCGCCGGGCACGGTGTCGGGAGCGACCGCCCGGCCCGACGGGACCGTGGAGTACCTGTGGTCGTCGGCGGCCGAGCCGCCCGTGGTGCGGTCCACGTCCGGCGGGGTCGTGCTGGATCCGCCGGGGATGAAGTCGCCGGGGTCGGTGCCGGTGGAGGACGTGTGGGTTCAGGGGCCGGGCGGCCGCATCCACGCACTGGTGCAGAAGCCGGCGGGGGCGTGGGGGTCCGGAGGGCCGCTGCCGACGGTCTTCGACATCCACGGCGGTCCGACCTGGCACGACAGCGACTCGTTCGCGGCGGGCCCGGCGGCCTGGGTGGACCACGGGTACGCGGTGGTGCGGGTCAACTACCGGGGCTCCACGGGATACGGGCGCGAGTGGACCGATGCGCTCAAGCACCGGGTCGGGCTGATCGAGCTGGAGGACATCGCGGCGGTGCGGGAATGGGCCGTGTCGTCCGGGCTCGCGGATCCGGACCGGATCGTCCTGACGGGCGGTTCGTGGGGCGGGTACCTGACGCTGCTCGGGCTCGGCACCCAGCCGGACGCCTGGACGATCGGGATCGCGGCGGTGCCGGTCGCGGACTACGTCACCGCGTACCACGACGAGATGGAGGCGCTGAAGGCGATGGACCGGACGCTGCTCGGGGGCACGCCCGAGGAGGTGCCGGAGCGGTTCGAGGCGTCGTCGCCGCTGACGTACGTCGACGCGGTGAAGGCTCCGGTGTACATCTCGGCGGGGGTGAACGACCCGCGGTGCCCGATCCGCCAGGTCGAGAACTATGTGGACCGGCTGGCCGCGCGGGAGGCGGTGCACGAGGTGTACCGGTACGACGCGGGGCACGGCTCGCTGGTGGTCGACGAGCGGATCAAGCAGGTGCGGTTGGAGCTGGAGTTCGCGGAGCGGCATCTGGGGAGGTGAGAGG
This sequence comes from Streptomyces sp. NPDC001634, assembly GCF_040298185.1. Taxonomy (NCBI): domain Bacteria; kingdom Bacillati; phylum Actinomycetota; class Actinomycetes; order Kitasatosporales; family Streptomycetaceae; genus Streptomyces; species Streptomyces sp. NPDC001634. The sequence continues at coordinate 50,011 of NZ_JBEOZU010000018.1, forward strand.
TGCCGGGCCGGCGTACGGGGCATGCGCGTGTGCCCCGTACCCCGGGACCCCGGGCCCCACGGGCGGGTCCGCAGGGGCGGCACCGTACCGTTGAGGGCGTGTACCGGTTTCTGCTGACGCCCCGCTGGTGGGGGATCAACGTCTTCGTGCTGCTGGCCATCCCCTTCTGCATCTTCATGGGGTCATGGCAGTTGAGCCGGTTCGAGGCCCGGGTGCAGGACCACCGGACGGCGACCGAGCAGGCCGCCACCGACCGGAAGGAGGCCGCCCGGCCGCTGGCCGAGCTGCTGCCGGTGGACCAGAAGACGTCCGGGAAGCGGGCCACCGCCACCGGGCGGTACGGGAAGCAGTTGCTGGTGCCGGACCGGGAGCTGGACGGCAAGCGCGGGTTCTACGTGCTGACCATGCTGCGGACCGACGGCGGCAAGGCGCTGCCGGTCGTGCGGGGCTGGCTGCCGGGTGACGCGGACCCCGCGAAGGCGCCGGCCGCGCCGACCGGCGAGGTCACCGTCACGGGTGCGCTGCAGGCGTCGGAGAGCCCGGGGGCGAAGGGGGTGGGCACGGGCGGCGGGCTGCCGGCCGGCCAGACCGCGGCGATCAGCTCGGCAACGCTGGTGAACCTGGTGCCGTACGACGTGTACGACGCGTGGGTCACCCTCGACAGGGCCGACAGCGGGATGAAGGCGGTACCGGCGACGGCGCCCCAGGGAAGCGGGCTGGATCTGAAGGCGTTCCAGAACCTGGGCTACACCGGCGAGTGGTTCGTCTTCGCGGGCTTCACGGTCTTCATGTGGTTCCGGCTGCTGCGGCGCGAGGTCGAGTACGCCCGGGACGCGGAACTGGGGCTGGTGACGGAGGGGACGGACTCCGGCGCGGAGGCCGGGAGCGGCGCGGAGACGGCGGCGACGGCGGCTGCCGGGGCCCCGGCTCCCGGGCCCGGTCCCGAGGCCTGACCGGCCCTCCGGGTCCAGTCCCGGGGCCCGGACGCACTCGAAGCCTGCACGCACCCGAGGCCTGCACGCACCCGAGGCCTGCACGCACCCGAGGCCTGACCGGCCCTCCGGGTCCGGTCTCTGGGGCCGGACGCACCCGAAGCCTGCACGCACCCGGGGCCCGGACAGACCTGAGTCCCGGCAGTCCCGACCCGGTGTGAGGCGAGGTCCGGTCGTGCGCCGGTTCAGGATGCGGGCAGCATCCCTGTGCGGTAGACGGTGCCGGCGCATGCGTTGGGGACGGTTGTCGCGGAGGTCGCGGACCCGGTGTCCGTGGCATGGGAGACCACCACGCTGCCGGCGGCCACGCCGTCCTCCGTCGCCATCTGCGGTGATGTGCCGCCGCTCTGCGTCGTGGTCGTGCCGCCGCTCGCGCTCGCGGTCCCCGTGGGCGTCGGGTCCGGGGACGCACCGCCGCCACTGGTGGTGCCGCCCGTGGTGGGGCAGGTCTGCGACGGGACCCAGGCGAACTTGACCTCGTAGGCCGCCCCGGGCTTCAGGACCAGCGAGGTGACCTCCTGGGAGGGATCGGGCAGGCCGGTGGCCGCGTCGCCCGCGATGTGGTTCACCACGCTGATCTTGGACGAGTCCGCCGCGCCCTGGGCGACCGTGGAGACGCTGCCGCTGCTCGTGACCGTACAGCTCGTGGTGGAGACGTTGGTGACGCGGAACGAGCCGTAGACCGTGCCGGTGGAGTCCGGCGAGCCCGCGGTGGCGGTCGCCCTGCCGAGCTCGGAGGCCGTACACGTGGGTGCGCTCTGTGCGGAGGCGGTCGGGTTGGCCCCGTCGGTGGCCCCGGCGGTCGCGCCCTTGCCCTTGCCCTGCTTGCCCTTCTGGTCTTCCTTGTCCTTGCCCTTGGACGTTCCGGAGGACCCGGCCGAGCCGCTGGAACCGCCGTCCGGGCCCTTGCCCTGGCTTGTGCCGCCCTGGGCCTCGGAGGCCTGGCCGGCGATGGACGGGTCGGCATCGGAGCCGGTGGCGTTCGAGACATGGACGAGGGCCGGGATCGCCGTGCCGATGAACAGCGCGGCGGCCGCCATACCGACCACGGCCTGCCGCTTACGGGCCCGCCGGGCGGGCACCGCGCGGCGCAGATGATCCAGGGTGCCGTCGCGGGGCTCGATGTCGCGCACCGCCTGGTGGAGCATCCCGCGCAGGGCCAGTTCGTCCGGATCGAGCCCTTCCGGCGCCGCCTCGGGCTCGCCGGGCACATCCCCTGGCTGCCCGGGCTCCGCACCGTCCCCACTGGTCCCGGAACCACTCCGGCCGAGCGACTCGAGCGCCGCCACGAGCCGATCGCGACCCGCACCGAGGCCGTCGGCGGCACCGGAGCCGTCGCCGCCCGCGTCGGGAACGGCACGGTCCGGTCCGGCTTCGTGTCGGCCCTGGTCGTCGGGGCGGTGGTTCACAGTTCCGTTCCCAGCATGGTGCTCGTGGTCGTCCTCGTGGGGCCCCGGCCGGTCCGTCGGCTCGTGCCACTCGTAGGGCTCGTGTTGTTCGTGGGAGTCGCGCCCCCAGGAGGCGGCGCGCCGCTCGTCGTACTCGCTCATGCCGGTGCCCCCATGGCGTTACGGAGCGCCGCGATACCGCGCGAACCGTACGCCTTCACCGACCCCAGCGAAATACCCAGTGTCTCCGCGACCTGGGCCTCGGTCATGTCCGCGAAGTAGCGCAGCACCAGGACCTCGCGCTGGCGGCGCTGCAGGCCCTTCATGGCCCTGATCAGCGAGTCGCGCTCCAGCTGGTCGTACGCGCCCTCCTCCGCGCTCGCCATGTCCGGCATCGGCTTCGAGAGCAGCTTCAGACCGAGGATGCGGCGGCGCAGCGCCGAGCGCGAAAGATTGACGACGGTCTGACGGAGGTAGGCGAGCGTCTTCTCCGGGTCGCGCACGCGTTTGCGCGCCGAGTGGACGCGGATGAACGCCTCCTGGACGACGTCCTCGCAGGACGCGGTGTCGTCGAGGAGGAGCGCCGCAAGGCCCAGGAGGGAGCGGTAGTGGGTGCGGTAGGTCTCGGTGAGATGGTCGACCGTGGTGCCGGCGGCCATCTCCTCAGCGCCCTCGCGCTGGTTCGGTATGCGGGCGGGCCGCGCTGCGGGCATGGGTGCGATCACCGGCATGCCGCCGGGCGCGCCGGGCATGCGGGGGCGTCGGGGCGGACGAAGGGACGCGCTCCTTGTCTGCACCGCGGTGAATTCGAGTACCTCTGCCACGCCAGTTGGACACGTCTGCCCGCGTGAGGGTTGTACGCGGCAGGCATCACGTTTGCGTCAGGCAGCGCATCCGTCTGCACGTCCTGTCGTGCGCCCCCCAGCGCACCGGACCGTGCGTCAAGTGCCCTCATGCATACCAGCTCTTCCCTTGTGCCCCGTGTGTGGTGGTGCCCAGCCCCCCGAAGGGCGACCGCAAAGACGCTCCCCGCCCTTCGCGTGGTTGCGAGGGCGGGGAGTGAAATCTTCGAACGCCGAGACGCTTCGATTCAAGTGGTCCGGACCACGATCGATCCACGGGACCGAGATAGATCCTACAAACGTTTCAGCCAACCACCGGACGGATTACCGGCCACGGGCACCAACCGCCGAAGAACATGTGCGCACCGCGATGAGCGTGCACGCGCCACCGAAGAGCGTGCACGCCCCACCGAAGAACGTGCACGCGCCACCGAAGAACGTGCGCGCCCCACCGAAGAGTGCGCGCGCGCCACCGAAGAACGTGCGCGCCCCACCGAAGAGTGCGCGCGCGCCACCGAAGAGTGTGTGCGCGCCACTCGGGGAACTTCTGCGTCGCGGTACCGCCGAGGCCCGGCCCTACGCCGCCCCGAGCTCCCCCGCCACCAACTCCGCGATCTGGGCCGTGTTCAGCGCCGCGCCCTTGCGCAGATTGTCCCCGCACACGAACAGTTCGAGCGCGGTCGGATCGTCGAGCGCGCGGCGCACCCGGCCCACCCAGGTCGGATCCGTGCCCACGACGTCCGCGGGCGTGGGGAACTCGCCCGCCGCCGGGTTGTCGAAGAGGACGACGCCGGGCGCGGTGTCGAGGATCTCGCGGGCGTGGCCGACCGTGACCTCGCCCTCGAATCGCGCGTGGACGGTCAGCGAGTGCGTCGTGATCACCGGCACGCGTACACATGTGACGGCGACGCGCAGCTCCGGCAGCCCCAGGATCTTGCGGGACTCGTCGCGGACCTTCATCTCCTCCGAGGACCACCCGTCCTCGCGCAGCGACCCGGCCCACGGCACGACGTTCAGCGCGACCGGCTCCGGGAAGGGCCCCGTGTTGTCACCCACCGCGCGCCGTACGTCACCGGGGTGCGTGCCCAGCTCCGTGCCCGCGACCAGTGACAGCTGCTGCCGCAGCGTGTCGATGCCGGCACGTCCCGCGCCGCTCACGGCCTGGTACGAGGAGACGACCAGCTCGCGCAGCCCGAACTCGGCGTGCAGCGCGCCGAGGGCCACGATCATCGAGAGGGTCGTGCAGTTGGGGTTGGCGATGATGCCGCGCGGACGCACCCGGGCGGCATGCGGATTGACCTCCGGCACGACCAGGGGGACATCGGGGTCCATCCGGAACGCACCCGAGTTGTCCACCACGACCGCACCCCGGGCGGCAGCGACAGGCGCCCAGCGCGCGGCGACCTCGTCCGGTACGTCGAACATCGCCACGTCGACGCCGGACAGTGCCTCCTCGCTCAGCGCCACGACCTCGACCTCCTCGCCGCGCACGGCCAGCTTGCGGCCGGCCGAGCGCTGCGAGGCGATCAGACGGATCTCGCCCCAGATGTCCGCGTGCTGGGACAGGATCTGGAGCATGACCGTGCCGACGGCCCCGGTCGCTCCCACGACCGCGAGCGTCGGCCTCCCGGTCCGCGCCGTCATCGGCGCTCCGCACGGCCCGCGCCCCCGAGCAGGGGACGGACCAACCGCGTACGCCCCGGGCCACCGTCGGGGCGGCCCGTCGGCTGCGTACGCTCCGCGCCCCCGCAGGGGAGGCCGGTCATCGCCCGGTGCCTCCGTAGACGACGGCCTCGTCGCTCTCGGAGTCCAGGCCGAACGCGGTGTGCACCGCCCGTACCGCTTCCGGCACGTCGTCCGCGCGCGTCACGACCGAGATACGGATCTCGGAGGTCGAGATCAGCTCGATGTTCACGCCCGCGTCGCTCAGCGCCTCGAAGAAGGACGCCGTGACACCCGGGTTCGTCTTCATGCCGGCGCCGACGAGCGAGATCTTTCCGATCTGGTCGTCGTAGCGCAGCGAGTCGAAGCCGATCGCGGACTTGTTCTTCTCCAGGGCGTCGATCGCCTTGCGCCCCTCGGTCTTGGGGAGCGTGAAGGAGATGTCCGTGAGGCCGGTCGACGCGGCCGACACGTTCTGCACGACCATGTCGATGTTGATCTGCGCGTCGGCGATGGCGCGGAAGATCGAGGCGGCCTCGCCCGGCTTGTCCGGCACGCCGACGACCGTGATCTTGGCCTCGGAGGTGTCGTGCGCGACACCGGAGATGATGGCCTGCTCCACCTTCTTGTCCCCTTGCTGCTGTGTCTTTTGAACGACTGGCTCACTGCTGACCCACGTGCCCTGCAGCCCGCTGAACGAGGAGCGGACGTGGATCGGGATGTTGTAGCGGCGCGCGTACTCCACACAGCGGTGGAGCAGCACCTTGGACCCGGACGCGGCCAGCTCCAGCATGTCCTCGAAGGAGATCCAGTCGATCTTCCGGGCCTTCTTCACCACACGCGGGTCGGCGGTGAACACACCATCGACATCGGTGTAGATCTCGCACACCTCGGCGTCGAGGGCGGCGGCCAGCGCCACGGCGGTCGTGTCGGAGCCACCACGCCCCAGGGTCGTGATGTCCTTCTTGTCCTGGCTGACGCCCTGGAACCCGGCGACGATGGCGATGTTGCCCTCGTCCAGCGCGGTGCGGATGCGCCCCGGCGTGACGTCGATGATCCGGGCTTTGTTGTGGACCGAGTCGGTGATGACGCCTGCCTGGCTGCCGGTGAAGCTCTGGGCCTCGTGGCCCAGGTTTTTGATCGCCATGGCCAGCAGTGCCATGGAGATCCGCTCTCCGGCGGTCAGCAGCATGTCGAACTCACGCCCGGCAGGCATCGGAGAAACCTGCTCGGCGAGATCGATCAGCTCGTCCGTCGTGTCGCCCATCGCGGAAACGACGACAACCACCTGGTTGCCGTTCTTCTTCGCTTCCACGATTCGCTTGGCGACGCGCTTGATGCCCTCGGCATCGGCTACGGAGGAGCCTCCGTACTTCTGCACGACAAGGCCCACGTGCGCTCCTCGCTCAGTCCGTCTCTTTCCGCACCTGCGCATGTGCAGTGCGGTCGGCTCAGTCTATCGAGCGGCCGAAATTCCCTTCCGGGATACCGCATGGTGAGATGTCCCGCTCACCCCGGGTTCACCCCGGTTTTCTTCGGACGTACGGCACCGTACGACGAGGTAACTCCGGCCACTCCAGCACCGCATCTGCCCCGGCACGGCCCCCCTACTCGAAAACGTGCCGCGCGTCACAGGAAAAGCCTGTGAATTAAGTTTCAAGGATTAGGGTGCGACGGTGCGCGTACTCCTGGTGGAAGACGATGAGCCGGTCGCCGAATCGCTCCGGCGCGGCCAGCACGCCCGCCGGGATCACGGACCACTGGGGCGACGGTGCCCTGCAGGTGACGGTCCCGGCGAAGGCGGCCGACGGGCACACCGTCGGCGCCGTCCGGATCACGTACCCCACCCGGGACCTCACCCGTCGGCTGTGGCAGATCTGGGGCTTCCGCGCGGTCCTCGCGGTGGGCGTGCTGGCCGTGGCGGCCGGGCTCGGCGCACTGGTCGCCCGGCGGCTGACCCGCCCCCTCCGACAGCTCAACGCCATGGCGAGCCGGTTCAGCGACGGCGATCTGACGGCCCGCTCGCCGGTGGAGGGCCCGTCGGAGACACAGACCCTCGCGCGCACGCTCAACCAGGCCGGGGAGCGCCTCGACACCCTGATCGCGTCGCAGCGCGTCTTCGTCGCGGACGCGTCGCACCAGCTGAAGACCCCGCTCACCGCTCTCCGTCTGTCCCTGGACAACATCGCGGACGGCGTGGACGACGAGTTCGTACGGGAGGACGTGGAGCAGGCGACGGCCGAGGTGGTGCGGATGAGCCGCCTGGTGAACGGCCTGCTGGTACTGGCGCGCGCGGAGGCGAAGGTCACGGCGGCGGAACCGCTGCCGCTGCGCGAACTGCTCGGAGAACGCCTTGCGGTGTGGAGGCCGGCCGCCGACGAGCGCGGAGTCACCATCGCGCTCAGGGGGAGTGTCGACGACCGGCTGCTGGTGCAGGCCGGCCCAGGCCATCTGGACCAGGTCCTGGACAATGTGCTGTCGAACGCCCTGGAGGTGTCACCGGACGGCGGCACGATCACCGTCCTGGTGGAACCGCGGGGCGACGAGGTGGTGCTGTCGGTCCTGGACGAGGGTCCGGCATGACGGACGCAGAGAAGTCCCGCGCGTTCGACCGCTTCTGGCGCGGTCAGGGCCTCACCGGGCGCTCCGGCTCCGGCCTCGGCCTCGCCGTCGTCAAACAGCTGGTGACGGACGACGGCGGTACCGTGGCGCTGCGGGACGCGCCCGGGGGCGGGTTGTGCGTGGCGGTCACGCTTCGCGCCTCCCACCGAAGTAGCGGCTGACGGGAGGCGGTTGCCCCTCAGCCCTCGGGCATCGCCGAGGAGTGGTGGTTGACGATCAGCCACTTGCCGCCGCGCTCGGACAGGGATCGTACAAAGCACGGAGGGCGATGGGGATTTCACTCTCCGGCTCATAAGGCTGGACACCCAACGCGCCCACGGCCCTGGCGAGTTGTTCCTCGACAAGGCGCAGCGCCATTGATCGTGCCCGTCCTTGCGGCGAGGATGGCGAGTTGTGACGAGTGGGTGGGCGTCAGACGTGCTGCTGGCCGGGATCGTGCTGCTCGGCGGGTGTGTGCAGTGGCTCACCGGGATGGGATTCGCGCTCGTCGCCGTGCCCGCGCTGGTGCTGTTGCTCGGGCCCGCCGAGGGCGTCGTGCTCGCCAACTGCGCCGCCGGGGCCATCAGCGTCGTCGGGATCGCCGACGGGTGGCGGCGGGTGCGGGTGACGGTGATGGTGCCGTTGTGCGTCGCCGCCGTGATCACCGTGCCCGCCGGGACGTGGGTGGCCCGGCAGCTGCCGGCGCCCGCGCTGCTGGCCTGCATGGGTGCGCTGGTGACCGTGGCCGTGGTGCTCGTGATGCGTGGCGTACGGGTGCACGCGCTGCGCGGCGGCTCGGGTGCCGTCGTCGCCGGAGGCCTGGGCGGGTTCATGAACTCCGCCGCCGGGGTCGGAGGACCGCCCGTCTCCCTCTACGCCCTCAACGCCGAGTGGAGCGTGCGGGAGTTCGTGCCCAACGCGCAGTTCTACGGGGTCGTGGTCAACGCCGTGTCCGTCGCGTCCAATGGCGTGCCACGGCTCGCCCCGCCCGTGTGGGCCCTCGCCGTCGCCGCCCTGACCGTCGGCGCGCTGGTCGGCCGGGCCCTCGCCGGGCGCGTGCCCGACAGGCGCGCCCGGGTCCTCGTACTGCTGCTCGCGCTCGCCGGAGGCCTGAGCACCCTCGGGAAAGGGCTCGCCGGGCTTACTTGACCGGGCGCAGACCCAGCGGGCCCGCGATCTCCTGGGCCATCACCTTGCCGGCCTCGAATTCGAGGGTGTCGTCGCCGACGCCCTGGTCGGTGTCGAGGCCGTCGAGCTCCTCCAGGGGCTGGTTCAGGCGGACGTGCGCGACCAGGGACTGGAGGGCGCGCAGCGTGGCGGACGCGGTCGAGCCCCAGTTGGAGAAGTACGAGAACTGCCACCACCACAGGGCCTCCGTGGTGCGCCCCGCGCGGTAGTGGGCCATGCCGTGGCGCAGGTCCGTGATGACGTCCGCCAGGTCGTCGGAGATACGGGCCGGGACCGGAGCCTTGCGCGGCTCGTACGGGTCGAAGACCTCGGAGTAGACGTCGACCGGGTCCAGCATGGTGGCGAGTCGTTCCCGCAGTTCGTCCACGTCCGGTTCCGGGCCGGGGTCCGGCTCGTAGCGCTCCTCCGGCACGATGTCCTCGTGCGCGCCGAGACGGCCGCCCGCCAGGAGGAGCTGGGAGACCTCCAGCAGAAGGAAGGGGACGGCCGAGTCCGGCTCGTCGCCCTTCGCGACCTCCGTGACGGCGACCAGGAAGCTCTCGATCTGGTCCGCGATCTGGACCGCGAAGTCGTCCGGGTCCTGCGTCGTGGAGTGCAGCGTGGCGTCAGACATCTAGGAGTCGTCTCCCCTCGAAGGCGCGGCCGAGGGTGACCTCGTCCGCGTATTCCAGGTCGCCACCCACCGGGAGGCCGCTGGCCAGGCGGGTGACCTTGAGGCCCATGGGTTTGATCATGCGGGCGAGGTACGTGGCCGTGGCCTCGCCCTCCAGGTTCGGGTCCGTGGCCAGGATCAGCTCGGTCACCGTGCCGTCGGCCAGCCGCGCGAGCAACTCCCTGATCCGCAGGTCGTCCGGGCCCACACCCTCGATCGGGCTGATCGCGCCGCCCAGGACGTGGTAGCGGCCCCGGAACTCGCGGGTGCGCTCGATCGCCACGACGTCCTTGGGCTCCTCCACGACGCAGATCACCGAGGGGTCGCGGCGAGCGTCACGGCAGATGCCGCACAGCTCCTCCTGCGCGACGTTGCCGCAGGTCGCGCAGAAGCGGACCCTCGCCTTGACCTCCAGCAGGGCCTGGGCAAGACGGCGGACGTCCGTCGGCTCGGCCTGCAGGATGTGGAAGGCGATCCGCTGCGCGCTCTTGGGACCGACGCCGGGAAGCCGTCCCAGCTCGTCGATGAGGTCCTGGACCACGCCTTCGTACAACGGACTGCCTTTCCTGAAGAGCTTCGGTACGTACCGTAGCCGCGCTCGGTTTCTTGGTACGTACGGTAGTTGGCCCTCGCCTTTCTTAGAAGGGACGGGCGGATGGACTCAGAACGGCAGGCCGGGGAAGCCGCCGCCGCCCAGACCCTGCGCCAACGGGCCGAGCTTCTGCTGCTGGAGCGCCTGCGCGTTCTCGTTGGCCGCCTGGACGGCCGCGACGATCAGGTCGGCGAGGGTCTCGGTGTCCTCCGGGTCGACCGCCTTCGGGTCGATGACGAGGGCGCGCAGCTCGCCGGCGCCGGTGACCGTGGCCTTCACCAGGCCGCCGCCCGCCTGGCCGTCGACCTCGGTCCTCGCCAGCTCCTCCTGGGCGTTCGCGAGGTCCTGCTGCATCTTCTGGGCCTGCTGGAGCAACTGCTGCATGTTGGGCTGGCCACCACCGGGAATCACGATCAGCTCCTGGGTTCGTACGGTACGGCCGTCAGGTTTCGTACGGCTGTCAGGGTTCGTACAGCTGTCAGGGCGGATTTTGCCGCCTGGCACGAGCCTACGTGGTCACCGGGACGATCGCTCCGGTAGTCCATCCGGACTCCGGTTGGGACGGCGACGGCACTCTTTCGAGTGACTTTGCGGGCCGTCCTACACCTGATCAAGGCCCACTTCCAGGCGGAAAAGCGACGAAAGCCCAGCCCTCGCCACCCGTTGGGCGGTAGGAATGGTGCGGCGCCTCAGCACCATGCGTCACCAGTACATCGCGGAGCGTCGTCGCCGTACGTAGGGAGTGCCGGGTGAGTCAGCCGGAGATGCAGCCCGAGGGGCCGTGCCAGGACGGGCGGGGCGACGGTACGGCGGGGCTGCGGCCGGGCGATCTCACGGGACAGCCGTTTCCGCACGGCGACTGGGGCGAGCCCGCGGAGCGGCTCGACGAGCTGTACCAGTGGGTGGAGCGCAGGGCTCTGGAGACGGCGGCCTGGTATCTCGCGGACCGGGTGTGGAAGCGGCGTGGGGCGTGGGCGCTGCGGGTGGGTGCGGCGGCCGGGGCCGTCTGCGGGGCCGCGCTGCCGCTGCTCGATCTGACCGGGGTGCTGGGCGGGGTCGCGCCGTGGGCGTATCTGTCGCTGCTGCTGGGAGCGGCGTGCATGGCCGGGGACCGGTTCTTCGGGCTGACGTCCGGGTGGATAAGGGACGTGGCGACCGCACAGGCCGTACAGCGGCGACTGCAGGCGCTGCAGTTCGACTGGGCGTCGGAGAGCGTGCGGGAGGTGCTGGGGCCGACGGAGGGGACCGCCGGGGAGGCGGCGGAGCGGTGCCTTTCGGTGTTGCGGCGCTTCTCGGAGGACGTGACGGAGCTGGTGCGGTCCGAGACGGCGGACTGGATGGTGGAGTTCCGGACGGGGGTCGCGCCGCTGGGGATCCAGTCGGCGGGGGTGGTGGCACCGCGGGCGGAAGGGGCGGTGCCGGGGAGGTTCGCGCCACCGACCGGGGCTCGGCCGAACATGCCTCGGCAGCGGCCGCCGGAGGCTCGGTAGCGGGGTCGCGGCACTCGGGGCCCGCAGGGCACCCGCGCCTGCCGGGTGCCGCTGCGTTCAGTCCTCGCCGCAGATCTTCAGGCCCACCGGCGTTCCGCACGGCAGATGGCCGTGGGTGCGGATGACGTCCTGGCCGCTGCCGCGGCTGAGGTAGGTGAGGAAGCTGGAGGCGAGGGAGTCGGCGGGCGGCTGGCCATAGGTGTAGGCGTACTCGATCTCGCGGTACGGGTAGTCGGTCCTGCCGTGTTCGAGCTCCTCGACGGACGGGCGGTGGCCGTCGAGCGTCAGCAGGCCCAGGCCCGGATGACCGGCGGCGAGGTTGAGTTCGCTGTAGCCGATCGCGCCGGGCAGCTTGGCGACCGTGTTCAGCACCTGGTCGGTGGAGTCGAGTTCGCAGCGGACGACCGGGGCGGTCGGGTCGTCCTTGTGGACGCAGTCCAGGGATGAATTGGCGATCTCGCCGCGGCCCAGCACATGGCGCTGGAAGACCTGCCGGGTGCCCGAGTTGGCGTCCCGGCTGACCAGCAGGACCGGACGGTCGGGGCCGCCGAGCTGCTTCCAGTTCCTGATGCTGCCGGCGTAGAGGCGGCGTACGTCGGCGAGCGACAGGTTCGTGAGCGGGATGTCCTTGTTCACCACCAGCGCGAAGACCGACACCGCCACCCGGTTCTCGCGCAGTTCGGGCAGTCCTTCGGGCTTGGGACCGTCGGAGAGGGCGACGACGGGCGGGGAGCCCTTCTTCGTCTCCTGGCCCATGGCCTCGAGTTCGCGCACCCCCGCCGTACTGCCGTGGGCGTCCACCGTGATCGTGGAGCCTGGGCAGTCCTTCTCGTACTTCTTCGCCAGTTCACGCATCACGGGCTCGAACGCCGTCGACCCGGTGACCGTGAGCGCACCCTTCTCGCAGCCCATGGGCGGGCGGGTGTCGTCCCGCGCCACCACGATCGTGGCCAGCGCGATCACGCACACCGTCAGCAGCACGGTGATCAGCCGGGACGCCCGGCTGAACACGGGCTGCTTCTCGTCCGGGGTCGCGCTGCGGTTGGGGTGCACCTCGCCTTCCCGGATACCGCCCGTGAGCCGTATCTCTCGTCCCACGTCACCGCCGGACAGCAGTACGAGCAGTTTGAAGTGGTCGCCGCCATTGAGGGGGACCCGCGGGATGCGCAGCTTGTTGCCCTCGTAGCCGAAGCCCCGCTCGGCGGTGAAGTGGTCCATCAGGTGGTCGGTGTCGGTCGGCTGGGTGACCGACACCCCGCGGATGGTGCGGTCGGTGAACACCGCGGTCAGGCCGTGGCGTTCGGGGCCGGTGTAGTCGTCGCGGTCGATGCCCTGCGAGCCGTCGTTCTCGATACGGAGGAGGACGAGCGTCGCGTCCGCCATGCCCGGGGCCTCGTCGAACAGGCCGAGGCGTCTGTTGGCGCGGCCCGAGCGGACGTCGTCGCCTATCGGGTTGTCCATCTGGACGCGGTAGCCGATCCTCCCCCACTGCCTTAAGGGCGTGGGAGGTGCCCCCAGCGGCGCGGTACCCGGCGTTCGTACCAGACCATGACGCCGGACGCGACGATACCGAGGACCGCGGTCCCCACGGCCACGATGTTCTCTGCGCTCAGCCACTGCACCGTGGGTCCCCCGCCACTCCCCCGAGCCGATCGTGGGGTCACGGTACGGCCCCCTGGCCGAAACACGCAGGGGGGCGCCCGCTGAAGTTCGCGTGACGTTCAACGGGCCTGTGGGTTAAGGGACTTCAGCCCTCCTTCGTGTACGTCAGGGACTCGCCGTTGCTCGTGTTCACGCGCTTGAGCCGGCCGTCCGGGAGGATCGTCAGTTCCGTCGCCGCGCCCGGCGTGCAGGACGAGGCCGGTTCGCCGGCCGTGACCGTGGACGGGCCGACCTTCAACGGGCCGTCGGAGGTGGGTTTTTCGGCCAGCTTCGCCTGGAAGACGCAGTGGTAGGTGCCGCTGTCGGCCGCGCCGTCCGCCGTCAGGGAGAGCACCGTGTCGCCCATCCCGCCCTCCTGGATGACCAGGCGGCGGGTGCTGTGCCCGGTGGAGTTGTCGATGGTGGCGGTCCAGGTGCCGAGGTAGGCCTCGGGGACGGTACCGGCGGGGGGCGACTGCGAGGTGGGGCTCTCGGATGCCGGGGTGGAGGGCGCGGGGGTGCTCGGACCGGGGGTCGTCGGCGCGGCGGAGGTGTGCGACGGGCCGGCGCCGCCGCCCGTGCCGTTCCCGTCACCCCGCATGAGCGCGTACACCGAACCGCCCGCGCCGAGCGCGACGACCAGGGCGACGACGATCAGCGCGGCGGTGGAGCGGCCGCTCCTTCGCTGGGGCTCCTGTTGTCCCGGGTCACCGTAGGGCGTCGGTCCGTACGGAGGCGGTCCGTACGGCGGTGTGGAACCGAAGGCGGGGCCCGGGGCCGGGGCCGGCGCGCCGCCCCAGCCTCCGGATCCGTGCGGGTAGCCGTACGCCGGGGGCTGCGGGTGCTGCTGCGGGTACCCGTAGGCGGGGTGGGTGGCGGGCGGGGTGCCCGGCGGGGGTGTGTGGCCGGGACCGACGATCTGGGTGGGCAGCCGGTCGAGGGTGGTGGGCCGGCCGGGCGGAGGCGGAGCGGCTCCGCCCGGCGTGTCGGGGGCGGCGGCGTGCTCGGGAGAGGCCTCGGAAGCCGGGGCGTGCTCGGGAGAGGCCTCGGAAGCCGGGGCTGCCGGGCCGGCCGCGGGCGACTGCTTGCTGAAGTCGACGGGGGCCCCCGGGGCACCCTCACCATGGCCCGCGCCCCTGGCCGAGCCCGCGGAACCCGCCGAACTCACCGAGCCGTCCGTCCCCGCGCCCGCCGTCCCCGCCCCCTCCTCGGGATCCTCCGAATCCAGCAACTGCACCGCATGGCGTCCGAGCTGGGCGACCAGCGAGCCCGGCAGCCAGGGGTCACGGGTCCGGCCGCCGGAGACGGTGTCCTCGGCGCCGGTCCGTTCCAGGATCTCCGCCGGTGTGGGCCGGGCCGCCGGGTCCTTGCGCAGGCAGTCCCGCACCAGATCGGCGAGCCCCTCCGGCGTACCGTCCAGGTCGGGGTCCTCCTGCGCGATGCGGAACATCAGCGCGTGCACCCCGCTGTTGGAGGTGCCGAAGGGAAGGACGCCCGTGGCGGCGTAGGCGAGGACGGACCCCAGGCAGAAGACGTCGCACGCGGGCGTGATGCGGTCCCCGCGCACCTGCTCGGGCGCCATGAACCCGGGCGATCCGACGAGCGCCCCGGCCCGGGTGAGGCCGGCGCCGGTGAGCGTTTCCAGGGCGCGGGCGATACCGAAGTCGATGACCCTCGGCCCGTCGATGGTGATCAGGACGTTGGAGGGTTTGAGGTCGCGGTGGATGAGCCCGGCGTCGTGGATGTCCTTCAGGGCGTGGGCGAGTCCGGCGGCCAGGACGCGGACGGACCGCTCGGGCAGGGCGCCGTGATCCTCCGAGACGACGGTCTGGAGGGTGGGTCCGGCGACATACCCGGTGGCGACCCAGGGGATGTCGGCCTCGGTGTCGGCGTCGAGGACGGGGGCGGTCCAGTACCCGCCGACCTGCCGCGCCGCCTCTACCTCCTGCCGGAAACGGGCCCGGAACTCCTCCAGCTCGGCCAGCTCCCGCCGGACGAGTTTCACCGCGACCGTACGGCCCCGGTCGGACCGGGCCAGATACACGTTCCCCATGCCGCCGGCCCCGAGCCGCGCGAGCAGCCGATAGGTCCCGATACTTCCCCGGAGCCTAAAGCCCGGGGGGACCCCCAGCGGATCCCCCGCCCCCAGCTTCTCCATCGCCGCGTCACCTACCCCCCTGTGTGTGCGACAGCCAGAGAATAGTGCCGCCCCCTGGTGAGTCGGTCGGTGCGGTGTCCACGGTTCCGTAACAGGCCGGGGGCCCCGTCGAACACGTTCGGGGGGGCGCTCCGGCACCCGGCGGTTGCGTCGGCACACGACAACCTGTCGCGGAAAGCCCCGCACCACAGACAGGACGCCCATGTCATGCCCGCATTCCGGATACCTACCCTCTGGCGCATGACCCCTCAGACCGACCCTCAGGCCGGCGCTGCCGTCAAGGCCGCGGACCGTGCGCACGTCTTCCACTCCTGGTCAGCGCAGGAGCTCATCGACCCGCTCGCCGTCGCCGGTGCGGAGGGGTCGTACTTCTGGGACTACGACGGCAACCGCTACCTCGACTTCTCCAGCGGGCTCGTCTTCACCAACATCGGCTACCAGCACCCGAAGGTCGTCGCCGCGATCCAGGAGCAGGCCGCCACCCTGACCACGTTCGCGCCCGCCTTCGCCGTCGAGTCCCGCTCGGAGGCCGCCCGGCTGATAGCCCAGCGCACCCCGGGCGACCTCGACAAGATCTTCTTCACCAACGGCGGCGCCGACGCGGTCGAGCACGCCGTGCGCATGGCGCGGATCCACACGGGGCGGCCCAAGGTGCTGTCCGCCTACCGCTCCTACCACGGCGGCACCCAGCAGGCGGTGAACATCACCGGTGACCCGCGCCGCTGGGCCTCCGACAGCGGCGCGGCGGGCGTGGTGCACTTCTGGGCGCCGTACCTGTACCGCTCTCGGTTCTACGCCGAGACCGAGCAGCAGGAGTGCGAGCGGGCGCTGGAGCACCTGGAGACGACCATCGCCTTCGAGGGGCCCGGCACGATCGCCGCGATCATCCTGGAGACCATCCCCGGGACCGCGGGGATCATGGTCCCGCCGCGCGGCTACCTCGCGGGCGTCCGTGACCTGTGCGACAAGTACGGGATCGTCTTCGTCCTCGACGAGGTGATGGCCGGGTTCGGCCGCACCGGCGAGTGGTTCGCGGCGGACCTCTTCGAGGTGACCCCCGACCTGATGACCTTCGCCAAGGGCGTGAACTCCGGCTATGTGCCGCTCGGCGGCGTCGCCATCTCCGGGAAGATCGCGGAGACCTTCGGGAAGCGCCCCTACCCGGGCGGTCTGACGTACTCCGGGCACCCGCTGGCCTGCGCGGCCGCCGTCGCCACGATCAACGTGATGGCGGAGGAGGGCGTCGTCGCGAACGCCGCCGTCATCGGCGCGCAGGTCATCGAGCCGGGGCTGCGCGCGCTGGCCGAGCGGCACCCGTCGGTGGGCGACGTGCGCGGCGTGGGCATGTTCTGGGCGCTGGAGCTGGTGAGGAACCGCGAGACGCGGGAGCCGCTCGTGCCGTACAACGCGGCCGGTGAGGCGAACGCGCCGATGGCCGCGTTCGGCGCCGCCGCCAAGGCGCACGGCCTGTGGCCCTTCATCAACATGAACCGCACGCACGTCGTGCCGCCCTGCACCATCACCGAGGCGGAGGCGAAGGAGGGCCTCGCGGCCCTGGACGCGGCGCTGTCGGTGGCCGACGAGTACACGGCGTAACGGCCTCACGGCGCACAGCTCCGCCACAGCCGCAGAGGCTCCCACAGGTCCCCCACCGCGTAAGGTGACGTGCTCGAAGAGGAACACGCACCCGCACGCGGATGGGGGATCCAGACCACGATGCCCGGCAATGGCGCCGTTACCCGTAGCACCCTGCGGCAGCAGATCGCGGACGCGCTCCGCGACGAGGTGCTGGCCGGCCGACTGCAGCCGGGACAGGAGTTCACGGTGAAGGAGATCGCCGAACAGTACGGCGTCTCCGCGACCCCCGTCCGCGAGGCCCTGGTCGACCTGTCGGCCCAGGGCCTCCTGGACGCGGTCCAGCACCGGGGCTTCGAGGTCCGCGCGTACTCCCTCGACGACTACCGCGGCATGATCGAGGCCCGCAGCCTCGTCACCGACGGGATCTTCCACCGCCTCGTCAACGGCGACGGGACGGCTCCCGGGGACGACCCCCGCCGCATCGCCGCCCTCGGCGTGGTGCGCCGCCGCGGCGAGGAGGCCGCGCGCTCCGCCACGGCCGGTGACCTGTACATCCTCATCGGCTACGACCTGCGCTTCTGGCGCGAGCTGAGCGCCCTGTACGGCAACCCGTACCTCACCGACTTCCTGCACCGGCTGCGTGTGCAGTCCTGGGTCTGCGCGGTCCAGCACCTGCGCAGGGCCACCGATCTCAAGGGCCGCCTCTGGTCCGGGCACACCGAACTCGTCGACGCCCTCGCCCGCCGCGACCCCGTCACGGCACAGGCCGTAGTCGCCGCGTACAACGCGCACTCCCTCGCTCTCGTCGAGCGACTGGCCGCCGGGTGAGCACTACGGAGGCCGCGGACGTCTTGGATGAGCACTACGGCGGCCCCGGACGTCTTGGATGAGCACTACGGCGGCCCCGGACGTCTTATAGGACATGCCGGCCATCTCCACCGACCTGTCCGTCGTCGTCCCCGCCTACAACGAGGAAGAGCGGCTCGGTCCCACCCTCGACGCGATCGTCGAGTACCTCCGCGAGAACGAGGGCCACTGGGGCGAGTGGGAGGTCGTCGTCGTCGACGACGGGTCCACCGACGGCACCCGGGACGTCGTCACCGCGGCCTCGGCCCGCGACCGGCGCGTGAACCTCGTCACCAGCCCCCGCAACCGCGGCAAGGGCCACGCCCTGCGCCTGGGCGTCCTCGCCTCCTACGGCCGCCTCGTCCTGGTCACGGACGCCGATCTGGCCGCCCCGATCGAGGAACTGGAAGCGCTCGACAAGGCGCTGGCCGAGGGGAACTCTGCGGCGATCGGCTCCCGCACGGCGCCGGGCGCGACCATAGAGCGGCACCAGAGCCGCACCCGCGAGCTGCTCGGGCGCGCCGGGAACCTCCTCATCCGGCGGACCGCCGTGCCCGGCATTCGCGACACCCAGTGCGGCTTCAAACTCTTCGACGGCGACCGCGCCCGGGAGGCGTTCACCGCGTCCCGGCTCAGCGGCTGGGGCATCGACGTGGAGATACTCCTGCACTTCCGGCGCTCGGACTGGCCGGTCACGGAGGTGCCGGTGCGCTGGGCGCACCAACCGGGCTCGAAGGTCCGCCCCCTCGACTACGCCCGTGTCCTCGGCGAGCTGGCCGCCCTCAAGGCCCGCTCCGTCCGCCCCGCGGACCTCCTCGCCCTCGCCGTCCTCCTGCTGATGTCCGTGGGCCTTTACGCGGGCCGCTGGGCGGACCCGAACCACCGCTACCTCCCGGACTCGCTCCAGGACCAGACCCAGTGGGAGTGGTTCTTCGCGGTGACGGCCGACAACGTGGCCCATCTCCGCAACCCCCTCTTCACCACCCTCCAGGGCTTCCCCGACGGTGTGAACCTCATGGCCAACACGGTGATGCTGGGCCTGACCGTCCCCCTGGCGCCGGTCACCCTGCTCCTCGGCCCCTCGGTCACCCTCGCGCTCGTGATGACGCTCGGGCTGGCCGCCACGGCCGCCGCCTGGTACTGGCTGATCGTGAAACGGGTCGTACGGCACCGGGGCGCGGCCTTCGTCGGCGCGGCGCTCGCCTCCTTCGCGCCTCCGATGGTCAGCCACGCCAACGCACACCCGAACTTCACCGTCCTGTTCATGATCCCGCTGATCATCGACCGCGCGCTGCGGCTGTGCACCGGCGCGCGGGTCGTACGCGACGGGCCGGTCCTCGGGCTGATGGCGGCGTACCAGATCTTCCTCGGCGAGGAGCCGCTGCTGCTCGCCGCCCTCGGCATGGGGCTGTTCGCGGGCGCGTACGCGGTCGTCCGGTGGGATGCGGCGAAGGCGGCCTGGCGCCCGTTGCTGAAGGGCCTGGGGATCGCCGGGGCGGTCTGCCTCCCCCTGGTCGCACTCCCGCTGTACTGGCAGTTCTTCGGCCCCCAGAGCTACAGGAGCGTGCTGCACGGCGACAACGCGGGCAACAGTCCGCTCGCCCTGCTCTCCGTCCCCGAACGCTCGCTGCTCCCGGCCGGCGAGACGGCGGCGAACGCGTTCTCCGAGAACCCCACCGAGCAGAACGCCTTCTACGGCTGGCCACTGGTGGCCCTGGCCTTCGCGATCCTCGTACGCCTGTGGAAGCACGCACTGGTCAAGGCGCTGGCCTTCACGGCGGTGGCCGCCGCGCTCCTCTCACTGGGCCCGAGCGTGCGGATCCCGTTCACGACCTCCACTGCACCAGGCCCCTGGGCCCTGCTCGCGGACAAGCCGATCTTCGAGTCGGTCATCGAGGGCCGGGTCGCGATGATCTGCGCGCCGGCGCTCGGCATGCTGCTGGCGGTGACGATCGAGCGGCTGCTGCGTACGCCGGACATCGGCACCCGGTTCGTGGGCCTGGCGGCGGTCGCCGTCGCGCTCATCCCGGTCGTCCCGCTCCCGCTGAGGGCGGTCGAGCGTGCTCAGGTGCCGGCCTTCATCGCGGACGGAATGTGGAAGTCGTACGTCGGGAGGGACGAGACGCTCGTGCCCATCCCGCTGCCCGACTCGGGCAACGCCGAGGCGCTGCACTGGCAGACGGCGACGGGCCTGCAGTTCAGACTGCCGGGCGGCTACTTCAACGGCCCCTACGGCAGCGACCGCATCGGCATCTACACCGCACAGCCCCGCTTCACGTCCCTCATGCTGCGGGACATCAGCTTCACCGGAGTGCCCCCCGTCATCGGCAAGAACTGGCAGGCGCAGGCACGCACCGACTTCGCGTACTGGAAGGCGGGGGCGCTGGTGCTGGCCCCGCAGCAGTACCAGGACCAGCTGCGGGCCACCGTGGACAAGCTGGTGGGGCGGCCAGGTAAGTGGGTGGGTGGGGTATGGGTATGGGACCTGCACGGCTGAGGCGCTCCGCCCGTGCTCCATTACGCTGCCTGCACCACTCCGATAATTCGAGGAGCTTACTGTTGGCCTGTGACCTGTGGCTGGTCCCGCTCGTCGACGTGTTGTGCCACACACCCGACAACCCGTTCGCCGAGGAACTCGCCCTCTACGACAAAGTGCTGGGCGAGGCCGGACTGCCACCGGTGCCGGTGTACCAGTACATGCCGGGACTGACCGGCGAGGTGGCGCCGGTCGCGGGCTTCGACTACGACGCCCTGCACTTCCTGCGCCGCGCGTATCTGCTCCAGGTGTGCGGGCTCGCCGTCACCCCGGTCGACGAGCTGGGCGGCGACTACGAGCAGCTCCTGGAGATGTTCGAGTCGACGGCCCAGCAGTCGCACCTGGTGTGGCACTACGACCATGCGGGCGCATACGTCCCGGTGGACTTCCCGCAGCCGCTGTCGAGCGACGAACTCCTCGCAGGCGGTGGCCCCTTGGGCTCCTCCCAGGCCCTGCTGCGGGAGCTGGAGTACGTGGCCCCGTCGATCGGCATCGATCCGGCGAACCCGCCCGTCGCCCCCGAACCCCCGCTCGCCCCCACGGCGTTGGAGGAACCGGCGCTCCCCGCCCCGTACGACCCGAGCCCCTTCGCCCGCGAACGCCATGTGTGGCTGGGCCTGCACGCGGCGGCGACCCGGAGCCTGGCGCAGGGCTCGATGATCGTGTTCAGCTGAGGCGGGGGCGGGCTCCCTGTGGGCGCCCGCCCCGGCCGATGGTCACCGCTGACGCGGCAGCCTGATGGTCCGTACGAGTGGCATGTCCGCGTACAGGTCGGGGTCGACGGTCAGCACGCGGCGTCCGTCTGGCCAGTCCGGCGTCGGGCGGGACAGGTGGATCGCGTGGCCCAGCCGCCACTCCACCCCGTCACGCAGAAGCGACCCAACAGTGGAAGCACCCGCGAAGTCCAGTTCGACGATCTCGACGGCGGGCAGCGCCCCGATGTGCTCGGCCAGCCCCTTGCGCATCCCGTCGGCGGCGGCAAGGCAGAGCGCCGGTACGTACACGTGCCGGGTGGGTCCATGCTCGGTGTTCGCGACGAACTGCGAGGCGAGCGAGTTCCCCGAGCCGAGCGCCAGCAGGGCCGACTCGTCGAACACCACCCCCGTCGACCCCGCCCTCATCCCGCTCACAGGCTCTCCACCGGCCGGCCGGCCTCAAGGTCCTGCCAGACCTTCTCCACCCTGTCGTGGTCCTCATCGGTGAGCGTCACACCGAAGTGCGTCTCGCAGTACGCCTTGGTCTCCTCGTACCGCTTGCGCAGCTCTTCCTTCGTGGGCGTGGCCCCCGCCAGCTCGGCGATCAGGTCGCGCATGGTCATCCCGCGCTCGCGGGCGAGCACCATGAGGCGGTCACGGACAGCGGGGTCGACTTTGACGGTGGTGTCAGCCATGACGGCAGTATACCGTCGGTATACCGTCTCGGTCCGTTCAAGCAATGCGGTCATCGCATCCCTCTTCGTCGGTCGGCCCGGCGGCACGGACGTGCGGCCGGGAGTCTGTGTGCGCTTACGCGGGCGCGGCCTGTCCCCTCAGCAGCGCCAAGGCCAGCGCGCCGCCGCGCCGCGCGGCCTCCCGGTAGGCGGACGCGCCGGGCGTGCGCATCTCGACCCCGACGGTGGTGACCGGCTCAGTCGCCGGTCGCGCCGGGCGCTTGCGGCGCAGTCGGTTCTCGACGAGGGCCCGCGGCGAGTACACGGGGGACGGCAGCCCGTCCGTCAGCACCGACCGCACCTGGGCGTTGGTCGCCCCGGCGTCCCACCACTCCTCCACCAGTGGCGCGAGCCGCAGCGCCTCGGCGGCCCCTAGCGTGAGCCGGGCGTCTGTGCGGCCGAGTGAGCCGAGCAGCCTGGCCGCGAGCGCGGTGCGCTCGCTCGGAGCGGCGGGCGGGACCGGCGGCGGGGAGGGAGGTTCTTCTTCCCTGGTCTTTTCCCCCGAAGGGGGAGCGTCTGTCGGCGCGATGTCCGACTCGCCGGAGGCCAGGTTCTGGGATTCCCCGGATTCACCCGACGGTGGCTCGTCATCGTACGGAGTGTCGAACACCTCGTAGACGGTGAAGAGTTGGCCCGTCGCGCGGCTCTTGTGCACCACCCGCCGCAGGTACCGGGATTCCTCCAGCTCATGCAGGGCGGCGGCGATCCGCGCCCGCCCCTCCTTGCGCTGCTCCGCGAGCGTGCGGATGGTGACGCGGGCGTCGTTCGGCAGGCTCAATAGGTACGTCAGTACGCCTACCGCGCACCAGGAGATGCTGCGGTCGCGGAGAAGAGCATTGGAGAAGACGGAAAAGGCGCGCGTGGGCGTCGTACGATGAATGCGCATTGGGAGCGCCAGCCTTCCTGGTGGAGCTGCCGCTCCTGGTGCCGAGCCCCCGGGTGTTGGTAGCACCGCGGGGGCGTTCTCGTTGGCGTGACTCTATGGGCACGCAGAGCGACGAGTGCAAGCCGGAACTGGTATTTCCTGGGCGGTAGTTCACATATTTCACTCCGCCGAGTGAAGCGCGGTGCGCAGGAGCAGCGTGTGGACGAGGTCGCCGGACGCCGTCGGCCGGTAGCGCCAACCGAGGGGCCAGGTCAGGCCGTTGAGAGCGGGGACCGGGATGTACGAGATGTGGTGCGGACCGGCGGTGAGGCGCGTGACGCCGTCGGGCCAGGAGCGGTGGGACGTACTGCCGACCGGGACCAGGAAGTAGACGGCACGTCTTCCGTTGTCCTCCTCGACGACCG
The DNA here is from genome assembly GCF_040298185.1 of Streptomyces sp. NPDC001634. Classification (NCBI taxonomy): domain Bacteria; kingdom Bacillati; phylum Actinomycetota; class Actinomycetes; order Kitasatosporales; family Streptomycetaceae; genus Streptomyces; species Streptomyces sp. NPDC001634. The sequence goes on from NZ_JBEOZU010000018.1 coordinate 72,896, forward strand.
GCCCCGGGGCTCCACCGGTCATGTGGGCGAGGCGGTCGGCGAGCGCGCGGCCCCGTTCGCCGTCGACACGGACGGCGTCGAACCGGACGCCCGCCTTGCGGAGTTGGATGCCGGTCGCGGGGATCCAGTCCAGGTCACTTCGGGTGTTCATGGGGCCAGTTTCGGCAGGCCGGACTAGCGTCTTCCATAACTCTGTGTCGACCAGTGACAACAGTCAGGAACCGGCACGAGTTACTGGTGACCGGTTGAGTTCGGTTGAGTTCGGGGGTGACCGCAATGGCGCGGGCTGTGAACAAGGTGGAGGCGGGCGGGACGGCGCATCTGGTCGCCGCCCTGGCGAGGGCACTGCGCGAGCAACAGCAGCTGTCGCAGGAGGAGTTGGGAAAGCAGATCGGCTATACCGGGTCGGCGGTCAGCGCGATGGAGACGTGTGCCCAGCCCGCGAGCGACAAGATGCTCGTCAAGTTGGAGGAGACGCTGGGTGGAGGGTTGGGCGTCTTCGAGGTGGCACGCAGGTGGATGCTGCTGGAGAAGTACCCGGCACGCTTCCGGGGCTTCTCCGAACTGGAAGCCGGGGCGGTCACGATCTGCTCGTACGAGACACTGGTCGTGGACGGCCTGTTCCAGACGGAGGAGTACGCGCGGGCGCTGATCGGTGGCAGTTATCCGCCGGTCTCCGAGCAGAAGCGGGAGGAACTGGTCGAGGCGCGCCTGGCCCGCCGGGGGCTCTTCGCGCGGGACCCGGCCCCGATGGTCGAGCTGATCCTCGAAGAGGGCGTGCTGAAGCGGCCGTTCGGTTCGTGGGACGTGCTGCGGGGGCAACTGCGCTTGCTCGCCGAGGACGCCCGGAGGGACAACGTCTGTGTGCAGGTGCTCCCGATGGACCGCGGGCTGCGCGGCACGCATGCGGGCGACCGCGGCGCCATGAAGCTCGTGGAGACCAAGGACCACGAGCACGTCGTCTACATGGAGATCGAAGACCAGGGCATTCTTGTCAGCGATCCCACGGAAGTGTCCCAACTGGCGCACCGCTGTGCGAAGATCCGCGCACAGGCCCTGAGTCCCGACGACTCGCTGAGCCTCATCGAGCGGTTGGCAGGAGAAGAACGATGACCGGCAGCGGAGCCCTGCGGTGGTTCAAGTCCAGCTACAGCGATGGCGGCGGCGGCAACTGCGTCGAAGTCGCCCAAGCCGTCGCCGCCATCCACATCCGCGACTCCAAGAACCCCACCGGCCCCACCCTCACGGTGTCCCCCGGCGCATGGGGCGCGTTCCTCAGGGGCGCCCGTACCCCTTGATCCCCCGCAAGGGGTGAATCGGGCAGACGTACCGCATATGGGCGGAAGCCCACGGGCATGCCACGCCCATGCGCCACCTCGTCATCACTTCTGCCCTGCTCGCAGCCCTGGCCCCGGTCACCGCCCCGCCCGCGCACGCCGCTGCCGCCGTACCTCCCGGACACGTGTACTTCTGGCCCGAGCCGAACCAGATGGGACCGGGCGGCGCCTGGGACTATGCGCCGCCCGGGTATCGGGAGGCGGACCCCCGCGTGAAGCGGCACGCGTACTCCTTCGACTCGCACGCCTCCGTGACCGTCTACGCGATCAGCTACCAGCCCGACGGCTGCCTGTACCGTGCGATCCACCCGGACGACTACTCCAACAACTGGGAGTGGGCGACGAAGTTCGACGGGGTCAGTGACACCACGATGGGGTGCCAGCCGGGCTGAACGCAGATGCGTCCGCGTACGACGGCCATCGTCGCGCTCCTCGCCTCCGGACTGTTCGTCACCGCCTGCACGGCAACGGCGAACACACCGCCCCGGCCCTCACCCGACGACGTCATCAAGGCCGCCACCCAGAAGCTCACCGACGACTGCCTCACCCGCCAGGGCCTCGCTCCGCCCCACCCGGGGACGCCCAAGCCCTCGGCCGCCGAACAGCAACGCGTCTCGGACGCCCTGTTCGGCACGGGCAGGGCCGAGCTGTCCCTCCGCCTCCCCACGGGCTACGTGGTCCGCGCCCACACCGACGGCTGCCTCGCGGAGGCCCAGCGGCGGCTGTACGGCGACCAGGCCCGCTGGTTCCGTACGTCCGTCGTCGTGAACAACCTCCAGCCCGAGGCGGAAAAGACCCACCGCTCCCTGGCCGAGGTCCGCGCCCGGCACCGCGCCGAGATCGCCGAATTCGAGCGGCTGGGGGCCCATGCCCTCACCGAGGCCACGTCCCTCCTCACCACGAAAGGACATTCACCGGCATGAAGAACCGCCTCGCCGTCCTCCTCGCCGCCACGGCCCTGTCCGTCGGCGCCGTCCTCACCACCTCGGCCTCCGCGCAGGCCGTGCCCTGTGGCAGCGGCAACTTCTGTGTGTGGACGGACGTGAACTTCACGGGCCTGAAGATCGAGCACAGCGGTGACGACCACTGGTGGGAGGGGGACATGGCCTGGCACGACTCCTCCTGGGCCAACCATGGCATCTCCGGCCCGGGCGTCAAGGACCACGTCAAGGTGTACTCCGCCCGGGAGCTGCTGGGCCATGTGACCATCTGCCTGGCCCCGGGTCAGGAGGTCGGCTACGACGGTGCCGCCAACGACCAGGGCGCTTCGCACACCTGGGCGACCGGCTGCTGAACGACCACTCCCGTCGCCCCGCGGCGCTCCTGGGGAGCGGCGCCGGGCGACGGGTACGGGGCGGTGGTGCGGCCGTCTAGAACACCGGGGTCCCGCCCTGCGTCAGCTTCCAGTTGACGTCCGCGAAGTCCGCAGGGTTCAGGGTGCCCTTCGCCGTCACGTAGTCGATCATCAGCTGGCGGATCTCGTTGGTGGAGCTGTAGGCGATGTCGGCGGCGGCGATGTGCGGGTAGCCGCTGCCGCCGTTGGCGCGGTAGTTGTTGACGGCGACGACGAAGACCTGGTTGTCGGCGACGGCGGCGCCCTTGTAGGTGAGGTTCTTGATCCTCGACCCCTCGGGCTGAGCGATGTCGATCTCGTAGTCGACGCCGGCGGCGGTGTCGTACATGTAGTCCCAGAAGTTGTTGGCGTTGGTGAGGGTCGAGGTGTCGACCTTCGTGCCGGACGGGACCTGGTGGTAGTACTTCGCCGCGTACTCCAGGTAGTCCTTGAGCTGGGCGCCGGTGAGCTTCTTGCCGTACAGGGTGTTGTCGTAGATGTAGAGCCCCGCGATGTCCTTGATCGTCACGCTCCCCTTGGGGATGTCCGCGGTACGGCTGAAGGGCGCGGCGACGGAGATCAGCGGCAGGGCGGCGTCGGCGGTGGAGAGCCCCTTGGCGACGCTGTCCATCTGGACCTGGTGGATGAAGTCCATGATGGGGACGTCCTTCCAGCAGGACTCCGCCGCCGAGAGGTCCTCCGTGCAGGTGCCCACGGCCGTGTTGACGTACTTCACGACAAGGTCGTGGTCGGCCTGGAGGAGCCGGGTGATCTCCGGGTCCTCCTCGACGTCCTTGGGGTTGAGGGTCTGGGCCTTCTTGCTCGTGACCTTCCACTGGCCGCAGTGCAGTTCGAGCTCGAAGTCGAAGACCGTCAGGCGCATGCCCCAGCAGTACGGCTCGGAGAGGAGGACGTCCTCGCCGGTCTCCTCGTTCTTGACGGTGTAGGAGGAGACCTCGACGTGGGTGTGGCCGACGAGGATGGCGTCGATACCGGGGACCTGCTCGGCCACCAGGTTGGAGGCGTTCTCGACGTAGGGGAGTTCACTGCCGTAGGACGAGGACCCGTCGAGCCCGGAGTGGTCGGTCAGGAAGACGACGTCGCACCCGAGGGCCCTCAGGCGCGGCACGTACTTCTTGGCCTGCTCGACGAGCCCGGGGAACACCATCTTCCCGCTGACGTTGTCCCTGTCCCACAGCGCGATGCCGGGGTTGGTGAGCCCGAGGATGCCGACCTTGATGTCGGGGGCGCCGGGGACGCAGATCCGCTTCACGGTGTACGGGTGGAAGGCGGGCCGCAGGGTCTTGGCGTCGAGGGCGTTGGCGCCGAGCAGCGGGAAGTGACACTGCTTCTCGAACTTCCGCAGCAGGTCGATACCGTAGTTGAACTCGTGGTTGCCGAGCGCGGCGGCGTCGTACCGCATCGCGTTCATGGCGACGGCCATGGGGTGCTTGGGGCCGTGCTTGCCGTCGGTGCCGGTGATCGGGTCGACGCGGGCGTAGTAGTACGCCAGCGAGGTGCCCTGGATGATGTCGCCGGCGTCGACGAGCAGGACGCGGTCCTCGCCCTTCGCCTCCCGCTGCTGCTTGATGAGGGTGGCGACGCGGGCGACACCGACGGAGTTGCCGGCCTTGTCCTTGTAGGCGGCGTCCTTGTAGTAGTCCCAGTCGAAGACGTGGCTGTGCAGGTCGGTGGTGCCCAGGATGGAGAACGACCAGGTACGGGGCGCCTTTCCGGGTCTGTGGTCGTCATCGGCGGCCTGTGCCGTACCGGCACCGACGGCACCCGCGGCGGCGACGGCCGCACCGGTGACGGCCGACTTCTGCATGAACTCCCGGCGGTTCATGGGGTTGACGGGCATACGGGGCTCCTGGGACTGGGGTGAGGGAGTCAACTGGGCGTGCCGTGCGGGGGATTACAGGACTACACGCGTAGATAGTTGCGTCACCCCGGTTGCGCGCGAAACCCCCAATACCCCATGTACAGGTCAAGGATGAGTCATGAAAAGACCACGCCCCCGGTGCGGCCGGAGCCTCACCGGGGGCGTGACGGAGACATAGCCCCGTGACTACAGGAACGAGTTGATCTCGATCGTCTCGTCGCGGCCCGGGCCCACGCCGATCGCCGAGACCGGGGCGCCCGACATCTCCTCCAGGGCCTTGACGTAGTTCTGGGCGTTCTTGGGGAGGTCCGCGAAGGTCTTGGCCTTCGTGATGTCCTCCTGCCAGCCGGGCAGGTACTCGTAGACCGGCTTCGCGTGGTGGAAGTCCGTCTGGGAGTAAGGGAGCTCCTCGACGTGCCGGCCGTCGATCTCGTACGCGACACAGACCGGGATCTGCTCCCAGCCGGTGAGGACGTCGAGCTTGGTGAGGAAGAAGTCGGTCAGACCGTTCACCCGGGTCGCATAACGGGCGATCACCGCGTCGAACCAGCCGCAGCGGCGGTCGCGGCCCGTCGTGACACCCCGCTCGCCGCCGATGCGGCGCAGCGCCTCGCCGTCCGCGTCGAACAGCTCGGTCGGGAAGGGGCCCGAGCCGACGCGGGTCGTGTACGCCTTCAGGATGCCGATGACCCGGCTGATCTTCGTCGGGCCGACGCCGGCACCGGTACAGGCACCGCCCGCGGTCGGGTTCGACGAGGTGACGAAGGGGTACGTCCCGTGGTCGATGTCAAGGAGCGTGCCCTGGCCGCCCTCGAAGAGCACCACCTTGTTGTCGTCGAGCGCCTGGTTGAGGATCAGGACGGTGTCGGCGACGTACGGCTCGATCTGCTCCGCGTAGCCCAGCAGCTCCTCGACCACCTGGTCGACGGCGATCGCACGCCGGTTGTACAGCTTGGTGAGGATCTGGTTCTTGACGTCGAGGGCCGCCTCCACCTTCTGGGTGAGGATCGACTCGTCGTACAGGTCCTGGACACGGATGCCCACGCGGTTGATCTTGTCCGCGTACGTCGGGCCGATGCCACGGCCGGTGGTGCCGATCTTGCGCTTTCCGAGGAAGCGTTCCGTCACCTTGTCGACGGTGACGTTGTACGGCGTGATGATGTGCGCGTTTCCGCTGATCAGGAGCTTGGACGTGTCGACGCCACGCTCGTTCAGACCGCTCAGCTCGGAGAGCAGGACCGACGGGTCGACGACGACGCCGTTGCCGATGACGGGCGTACAACCGGGAGAGAGGATTCCGGAAGGGAGGAGGTGCAGTGCATACTTCTGGTCGCCGACGACCACCGTGTGGCCGGCGTTGTTGCCGCCCTGGTAACGCACCACATAGTCCACAGAGCCGCCGAGCAGATCGGTGGCCTTTCCCTTGCCTTCGTCACCCCACTGAGCACCGAGCAGCACAAGTGCGGGCACGCGCGTACACCCCTTCCGGGTGGGGCATGTCCAAGGTCAGGGGCGTACGCGGAGGGTCCACCGCCGCGTGCACCGCGACCGTCATTGGCCGCAAACCGTCGGACCGGATGCCCCGGAATAGACGAAGCCCCTGGCGCAATAGCGCAAGGGGCTCTTGCACAAAGATGCTACCCGAGGAAGCGAGGCAGGACCGAGGTGGCAACTTCCGAGCAGCTCCTCGTGGTCATCGACCCGGTCGCCCGTCACTGTGACGGCGAGTCGGTACGGATCGCAAAAGACGTGCTCAGCGCGGGTGCGGAGACCAAAATGTGCCTCCCCGACGGGCCCGAGGAATTCGCCCGGGCGCTGGACCGCAGGGGGTCGCGGCGGCCCGTGGTCGTGGGCGACGACAGGGCGCTGCTCCGCGCGGTGACCCTGCTGCACCGGCGGCGGGAGCTGGGCGTGACGGGGCTGTCACTCGTGCCGGTCGGCAGCGTGCTCTCGCTCGCGCGGTCCCTGGGGGTGCCGACGGGAGCGGTGGCTGCGGCCCGGGCGGTGCTGGACGGGGTGGAGCGGCGGCTGGATCTGCTGGTCGACGACAGCGACGGGGTGGTGCTCGGGGATCTGCGGATTCCGTCCGTGCCGACCGTGCCGTCCCAGCGCGACGGAATGCCGGCCGGGGACGGGGCCGTGTCGGGGCGGCCGTGGGTACGGGTGCGGCAGTCGCTCGTACGGACCCTGGCGGCACGCCCGGCCAGGCCCGCGTCGCCGCCGGGGCCGGGGCCTTCGCGGCTGCGGGTGGAGGTCGACGGAGTGACGCTGGTGGACCTGGACCAGCCGGTGGAGGGGGTGTCGGTGACGCCGGATTCCTCCGGGGCGGCGGTCGTGGAGGTGCGGCCGGTCTCGGTGGGTGCGGAGGCGTCGCCGCTGGAGACGCGCGGGCGGGCCGTGACCGTGTCCGGGGCGGATTTCCGGTACTGGGCGGATGCGGTGGTGACGGGGCCGGTGCGGACGCGTACGTGGACGGTGTGGGAGGGGGCTTGGGGGCTTACGGTGCCGGCGGCGGGGTGAGCCGACCCTTGTCGTTCTTCTTGGGCCTGTGGAACCCAGTGGTGTCGAGAGCGAAGCCGAACGGGTCGGGGATGTAGAGCTTCTCGCCGAACGGCTTGGTGAGGCTTTGCTCGTATCCGACCTGGGCCGACGGGGTGAAATAGATGGTGGCCTCCTCGTCCTGCATGTTGAGGATGAGGTAGACGGGGACACCTGCTTTCCCGTAGACCCGCACCTTTTCGTTCAGGTCTGCGCTGCGAGTCGATGTCGAGGTCAGTTCCGCGACGAAGGAGAGAGCCTCGCCGTCCAGACGGTGGCTGGTGCTCTCACGCGTCGACTCATGGGCGGCGTGGACGTCCGGGCCATACGCACGCTCGACTCCTGGGAACACGTACAGTGCCGGGAGTCCGCTGATCCGATGCCCTTCGGGCAGGTACGGACGCAGCCGATCACAGATCAGCTCCATGACCCTGAGGTAGTAAGCCTTCTGCCATGGCGACACGACGATGTTCCCCCTGATGATTTCGGCCCGGTAGCCGTCGGGCACGTTCAACTCGTCGAGGACGTCAAGCATCTCCTCGAAGCTGCCGCTGGGCTCAGTGCCGCTTATCACCGGTCGCTCTGCCATGAGTGTCATGATGCGCCCTCCCCTTGATACGGACCAGCCACCACTCAGAGTAGCCGCTCGCGTACGTTGCCGTGATCGGATTCGTCCTTCAGCTCCACCCCCGTCCGCCCCAGCTCCCGCGCCCTTCCCATCAGCACCGCAAGCTTCCCCGCCGCCGTCCCGTACGACAGCCCCTGCGGTGGCCTGATGTTGGACAGACAGTTCCGGTCGGCATCCGTCGTGACCCCCGGAACCGGGGCGTACGTCAAGTACGCCCCCAACGAGTCCGCCGCCGACATGCCGGGCCGCTCCCCGATCAGGACCACCACCTGCCGCGCGCCCATGGCATGCGCGATGTCGTCACCCAGAGCCACCCGGGCCTGCTCCGCGAGCACCACCGGCGCCACCCGCCACCCGGCCGGCAGCAGCTCCGTCGTCGCGCGGACCATGGCCGCCGCATGGTCGTGCACGGCACGGCTGGACAGCCCGTCGGCCACCACGAACACCACGTCCCACGCGTCGTGCGGAAGGTGCGCGCGGTCCACCACGTCCAAACGGCGGCCCAGGTCCGGCCGCTGGAGGTACGTCAGCCGGTCGGGCGCCGCGCTGCGCACCCGTATCGTCGCCATGCCCGGCAGGGCCGCCGCGACCGTGTCCGGGTCGAACGGCGAGTGCACCGCGTCGCGCGCCGCCGCGTGCGCGGCCTGCAGCTCCAGGCGGTGTCTGGTCGGCAGCCCCGAGCCCGCCCGGCCCAGGCCGATCCGGGCCTGGGTGTGGCGGCGCAGGGCCGCCCACATCGGAAGGTCCGACTCGCCCTCGTACACGGATAGTTGATGGATCGTCATGCTGCCAGCTCCCTGCCGATCGCCGTCAGCGGATGCCCCGTACCCGTCACGTCCCTGATCGCCCCACCCGCGTCCAGCAGACCGATCCCGCCCAGCCACTCCTCGAACTCCGGTGCCGGGCGCAGGCCCAGCACCTCGCGCAGGTACAACGCGTCGTGGTACGAGGCCGACTGGTAGTTGAGCATGATGTCGTCACCGCCCGGCGTGCAGATCACGAAGGACGCCCCGGCCACCCCGAGCATCGTCAGCATGGTCGCGATGTCGTCGTCGTCCGCGTCCGCGTGGTTCGTGTAGCAGATGTCCAGGCCCATCGGCAGGCCGAGCAGTTTGCCGCAGAAGTGGTCCTCCAGGGCCGCGCGGAGGATCTGCCGGCCGTCGAAGAGGTACTCCGGGCCGATGAAGCCGACGACCGTGTTCACCAGCAGCGGTTCGTAGCGGCGGGCCACCGCGTACGCCCGTGCCTCCACCGTCTGCTGGTCCACCCCGTGGTGCGCTTCCGCCGACAGCGCGCTGCCCTGACCCGTCTCGAAGTACATGGCGTTGTGGCCGACCGTGCCGCGGTCCAGGGACCGTACCGCCTCGTACGCCTCGTCGAGCAGGCCGAGCGTGACGCCGAACGACGCGTTCGCGGCCTCGGTGCCCGCGATGGACTGGAAGACGAGGTCCACCGGTGCGCCGCGCTCCATCAGGTCCACGCTGGTCGTCACATGGCACAGCACACAGGACTGGGTGGGGATCGCGTACCGCCGGATCACCCCGTCGAGCAGCTCAAGCAGGTCCCGTACCGCCTTCGGGCTGTCCGTCGCCGGATTGATGCCGATCACCGCGTCGCCCGAGCCGAGCAGGAGACCGTCGAGGAGGGCCGCTGCCACGCCCGCCGGGTCGTCCGTGGGGTGGTTCGGCTGGAGACGGGTCGCCAGCCGCCCCGGCAGTCCGATCGTCGAGCGGAACGCCGTCACGACCCGCACCTTGCGGGCCACCGCCACCAGGTCCGCGTTGCCCATCAGCTTGGAGACCGCCGCGGCCATCTCCGGCGTCAGCCCGGGCGCGAGCGCGGCCAGCGCCGCGGCGTCCGCCGCGTCCGTGAGCAGCCACTCGCGGAACTCGCCGACCGTCATGCCCGCCACGGGCGCGAAGGCGAGGGCATCGTGCGTGTCCACGATCAGCCGGGTCACATCGTCGTCCTCGTACGGGATCACGGGCTCGGCCAGGAAACGGGCGAGCGGAACCTCCGCCAGCGCCCAGCGCGCCGCCACCCGCGCCTGCGCGGACTCGGCGGCGAGCCCGGCGAGCCGGTCCCCGGACCGTTCGGGGCTCGCGGCGGCCAGCAGGCGCGCGAGCGAGTCGAAGCGGTAGCGGTGCCCGCCGAGGGTGCTGGTGTACGTGGTCATGCCGGGGACCGTACGAGGGCGGCGCGGGCCCGGTCCACGGGCCGCCGGAGAGTTAACAAGAGCGTTCGCCCCGACCGGATTCTAAAGGTCTGGTTGACAAACATTTAACGCCCCGAGACCCTTGTGCGACTCATTCGGGCCACAGAGTTCCACTCCAGCAGCAGTGCGCAGAGCGATCACGGCAACCAGGAAGGGGCCACCCGATGGCAGTACAAGAGGGCGTAGCCCCGGACGCGAAGACAAGCGGTGATGGCACCGTTCACCGGCTGAAGCCCAACGCCGTGGGCCTGCTGGGCGTGGTGTTCATGGCCGTCGCCACCGCCGCGCCGATCACCGCGATGACGGGCAACGTGCCCTTCATGGTGTCGGCGGGCAACGGCATCGGAGCCCCCGCGAGCTATATCGTCGCAATGGTTGTCCTGGCAATCTTTTCCGTCGGCTTCACATCGATGGCGAAGCACATCACCTCGACCGGCGCCTTCTACGGGTTCATCTCCTACGGCCTCGGCCGCACGATGGGCCTGGCGTCCGGGCTCCTCGCGACCTTCGCGTACGTCGTCTTCGAGCCGGCCCTGATCGGCATCTTCTCGACCTTCGCCACCACGACGCTCAAGGACCAGACGGGCGTCGCCATCCCGTGGTGGGCGTTCGCGATCCTGATGCTCGCCATCAACGCGGTGGGCACCTGGTTCGGCGTCGACGTCGCCGAGAAGCTGCTCGTCGTCCTGCTGGCCACCGAGGTCACCGTCCTCGCGGCGATGGCGATATCCGTCGCCCTGCACGGCGGCGGCCCGCACGGCTTCACCTTCGCCCCGGTCAACCCGGTCAACGCCTTCAAGGGGACGAGCGCCGGGCTCGGGCTCTTCTTCGCCTTCTGGTCGTGGGTCGGCTTCGAGTCGACGGCGATGTACGGCGAGGAGTCCCGCGACCCGAAGAAGATCATCCCCAAGGCCACGATGATCTCTGTCCTCGGCGTCGGTGTCTTCTACGTCTTCGTGTCCTGGATGGCGATCACGGGCAACGGCGAGACGGAGGCCGTGAAGGCGGCCTCCTCGGCGAACCCGCTCGCCCTCTTCTTCAACCCCACCGAGCACTACGTCGGCCACTGGGCGGTGGTCCTGATGCAGTGGCTGATGATCACCGGCTCGCTGGCGTGCGGCATGGCGTTCCACAACTGCGCCGCCCGCTACATGTACGCGCTCGGCCGCGAGGGCGTCCTGCCGTCGTTGCAGCGGACCATCGGCCGTACGCACCCCCGGCACGGCTCGCCCCACATCGCGGGCCTGGTGCAGACCGTGATCAGCGCGGTGCTGATCGGGGCGTTCTGGGCCGCGGGCAAGGACCCGTACACCGGCACGTACGTCCTGCTCGCCATCCTCGGCACGATGGCGATCCTGATCGTGCAGGCCGTGTGCTCCTTCGCGGTCCTCGTCTACTTCCGTTCCCACCACCCCGAGAGCCGCCACTGGTTCAGGACCCTCGCCGCCCCGCTCATCGGCGGCATCGCAATGCTCGCCGTGGTGGTGCTGCTGGTCTCCAACATGGGGGTCGCGGCGGGTCCCGAGTCCGGCTCGCTGGTCCTCAAGGCGACGCCCTGGCTGGTGGCGCTGGTCGCGGCAGCGGGCATCGGCTATGCGCAGTATCTGAAGCGGAGGTCGCCGCAGCGGTACGCGCTGCTGGGGCGGACGGTGCTGGAGGAGACCAAGGAGCGCTGACGGCGCTTCACTGACCGAAGGTCCTCTCGCGGTGCACCCGCCACCGCTCCATCATGGCCGAGATCTCGCCGTCGACGAACTCGAAGAAGGCGAGCGTCTCGGCCATGCGGCGCCCCGCCGGGGTGGTGGCGCCGAGACTGACGACGCCTTCACGCAGGGCGCTCTCCCACCGCTTGAGGACGGCCTCGCGGTTGGTGAGGGCCTCGTACCACTGGTTGCTGTGCACCCGGTACCGCTCGCGCCGTGAACCGGGTTCGCGCTCACGCGAGACCATGTGCTGCTGGGCCAGGTAACGCACCGCCCCGGAGACGGCGGCGGGGCTGACCTTCAGTTGTTCGCCCAGCTCGGCGGAGGTCAGGGCGCCCTCGTCGGAGGCGAGGAGCGCGGCGAAGACCCTGGCCGGCATCCGCTGCATGCCCGCCTCGACGAGCTGCGCCGCGAAGGTCTCCACGAACTTCGACACCGTTTCCGGATCACGCCCCACTGCGTCCGCCATGCGTCGATCATCTCCCCTGCTCGGACACCGTCCACAGTCTATCCGGAGTTTGTACACTTCCTTAACTTCACAAATTTCTGAAATAAGCGTACCTTCCGAAGCATGACGAAGGCCATCACCGTTTCCGGACTGCACAAGTCATTCGGCAGGACGCACGCACTGGACGGCCTCGACCTGGATGTCGAGAGCGGCGAGGTCCATGGCTTCCTCGGCCCGAACGGTGCCGGGAAGTCGACCACCATCCGGGTCCTGCTGGGCCTGCTGCGCGCCGACTCCGGCGCCGCACAGGTGCTCGGCCGCGACCCGTGGACGGACGCGGTGGAGGTGCACCGCCGGATCGCCTACGTCCCCGGCGACGTGACCTTGTGGCGCAACCTCTCCGGCGGCGAGGTCATCGATTTGTACGGTCGGCTGCGCGGAGGCACACGCGGAGGCCTCGACCGGCGGCGCCGGGCGGAGCTGATCGAGCGGTTCGAACTGGACCCGACGAAAAAGGGCCGGACGTACTCCAAGGGCAACCGGCAGAAGGTCGCCCTCGTCGCCGCCTTCGCCTCGGACGTCGACCTGCTGATCCTCGACGAGCCGACATCGGGCCTCGACCCGCTGATGGAGGAGGTCTTCCAGCGCTGCGTGGAGGAGGAGCGCGACCGCGGCCGTACGGTCCTTCTCTCCTCGCACATCCTCAGCGAGGTCGAGGAGCTCTGCGACCGGGTGAGCATCATCCGCAAGGGCCGCACGGTCGAGACCGGTTCGCTCGCCGACCTGCGTCATCTGACGCGGACGAGCGTCACCGCCGAACTCGCCGGCCCGCCCAACGGGCTGGCGCACCTGCCGGGCGTCCACGACCTCGACGTACAGGGTCACCGGGTCCGGCTCCAGGTCGACACGGACAAACTGGACGGGGTGCTCAGGTCGCTCGGCGAAGCGGGGGTGCGGTCGCTGACGTCGACACCGCCGACGCTGGAGGAGCTGTTCCTGCGGCACTACGAGGACGATCTCCGCGAGGAGCCCCACGAGGGGGCGGTGTCCCGATGACCGCGGCGGCATCGGCCTTCGCCGTACGGACCGGGGGATCACGTCAACTGGCCGGTACGGGAACGCTGCTCGGGTTCGCCCTGCGCCGCGACCGGGTGATGATCCCGGTCTGGGTCGCCGTCAACGCCCTGATGGTGCTGTCGATGCCGGGCACCCTGAAGAGCCTGTACAGCACCCCGGCCGACCGCGCCGACCTGGTCGACCAGATGGCCACCAACACCTCGCTGCGGGCCATGGTCGGACCGGTCTTCGGCCAGTCGCTGGGCGCACTCACCGCCTGGCGCGTCGGCGTCTACGCCGGACTGCTCGCCGCGGTCATGAGCCTGCTCGTCGTCGTACGGCACACCCGCGACGAGGAGGAGAGCGGACGGCAGGAACTGATCTCCTCGGCGATGGTGGGGCGGCGCGCCCCGCTGACGGCGGCGCTGCTGGTCACAGCGGTCGCGAACGGCGCACTCGCGCTGGTGATCACGGCGGGCCTGGCCCGGCACGGGGCCGCCGGGGCCCTGTCGCTCGGGCTTGCGGTCGCGGGCGTGGGCATGGTCTTCGCCACGATGGCGGCGATCGTCGCGCAGCTGACGGAGAGCGCACGGCTGGCGCGCGGGCTGACGGCCGCGGTGCTGGGCGCCGCCTTCATACTGCGCGCGGCGGGCGACGCGGCGGCGAACCACGGCTCCTCCGTGCTGACCTGGCTCTCCCCGCTCGGCTGGCTGGAGAACGAACGCTCGTACGCGGGCGAACGCTGGTGGGTGCTCCTTCTCTTCGCCGCGGTGGCGATGGTCCAGGGCGCGGTGGCCTACACACTCGCCGGCCGCCGTGACATCGGCATGAGCTTCCTGCCCACGCTCCCTGGCCCCGCCACCGGCCGCCTGGGCTCGGCGGGCGCGCTGGCCTGGCGGCTGCAGCGCGGCAGCGTGCTGGGCTGGGGCGTCGGCTTCTTCCTCGCAGGGGTCGTCTACGGCGCGATGACGACCGGCGCCACGAAGCTCGTCGGCGACAACGAGAAGGCCCGCGAGATCTTCGAACGCATGGGCGGCCAGTCCGGGCTGACGGACGCGTTCCTCTCCGCGATGGTGGGCGTCATGGGCCTGGTCGCGGCCCTGTACATCGTGGCAGCCGTGTTGCGCCTGAGCGGCGAGGAGACATCGGGCCGGGCGGAGCCGGTGCTGGCGACCGCGGTGGGCCGGCTGCGGTGGGCCGCCGGTCACCTGCTGATCGCCTTCGGCGGAGCCGTACTGATCATGCTGCTGGCGGCCCTGGGCTTCGCGCTGGGCTACGGCAAGGAGGTGGGCCCGATCCTGGGCGCCTGCCTGGTGCAACTTCCGGCGATCTGGGTGATCGGCGGAGTGGCGGTCCTCCTTTACGGGGTGCTCCCCCGGGGTGCCGTGGCGGCGTGGGGCGTGGCGGGGGCCGCGCTGCTGATCGGCTGGGTGGGGCCCGCGCTGAACCTTCCACAGGCGGTACTGGACGTGTCCCCGTTCGGGCATCTGCCGAAGCTGCCGGGCGGGGAGATGGCGTGGGGGCCGGTGCTGACGCTGACCGGGATTGCGGTGGTACTGGTGGTCGCCGGGCTGGTGGGGTTGCGGAGGCGGGACGTGACCACCTGAGGGCTTCGGTCAGCTGATCTCCACGCCCAGCCCCTCCAGCCCCCTGATCACAAAGTTCGGCTTCCGCTGCGGCTCGGCCGCCAGTCGCAGCGTCGGAGCCTTCTCCAGCAGGGCCGTCATGGATGCCGCCAGCTCGATACGGGCGAGCGGCGCGCCGATGCAGTAGTGGATGCCCGCGCTGAAGGAGATGTGCGGGTTGTCCGTGCGGGTCAGGTCCAGTTGCTCGGGGGCGGTGAAGACCGCCGGGTCGTGGTTCGCCGAGCCGAACAGCATCGCGATCTCCGCGCCCCGCGGGATCACCGTGCCGTCGATCTCGATCTCGTCCAGGACCCAGCGCTCGAAGAGCTGGAGCGGGGTGTCGTACCGCATCAGCTCCTCCACCGCGGTCGGGACGAGCGAGTGGTCCGCGCGCAGCGCAGCCAGCTGGGCCGGGTTGCGGAACAGCGCCCACCAGCCGTTCACCGTCGCGTTCACCGTCGCCTCGTGACCCGCGTTCAGCAGCAGCACACAGGTCGAGATCATCTCCTGCTCGGTGAGCCGGTCGCCCTCGTCGTACGCCGCGATCAGCCCGGAGATCAGGTCCTCGCCCGGCTCCTTGCGGCGCTCCGCGATCAGTTCCCGGAGGTAGTCCGAGAACTCGACCGACGCCCGCACCGCCTTCCGCGCCGTCTCCTGCGACGGGCTGAGCTCGTACATCCCGCAGATGTCCGCCGACCAGGGCCGCAGCTGTGCGCGGTCCGCCTCCGGGATGCCCAGCATCTCGGCGATCACCGCGACAGGCAGCGGCTCGGCGACATCCTTCAGCAGGTCACCCCCGCCCGCCTCCACCAGACGGGACACGAGGTCGCCGGCCAGCCCGTGCACATACGGCCCCAGCTGCTCCACCGTCCGCGGCGTGAACGCCTTCGACACCAGTCGCCGGATACGGGTGTGGTCCGGCGGCTCCAGGTCCAGCATCCCGTGGTCGTTGAGCGTGTGGAACGGCTCCTGCTCGGGCGGCGGCGCCGTCCGGCCGAAGTCCTCATGCGTGAAACGGTGCTGATACGTCCGCCCGAGGCGCCTGTCCCTCAGCAGCGCCGAGACATCCGCGTGGTGCGCCACCAGCCACTGGTTGCTGGGCTCGTAGTAGTGCACACGGCCCCGCGCACGCAGCTCGGCATAGGCGGGGTACGGGTCGGCGACGAACGCCGGGTCCCAGGGGTCGAAC
This sequence comes from Streptomyces sp. NPDC001634, assembly GCF_040298185.1. NCBI lineage: Bacteria > Bacillati > Actinomycetota > Actinomycetes > Kitasatosporales > Streptomycetaceae > Streptomyces > Streptomyces sp. NPDC001634. The sequence goes on from NZ_JBEOZU010000018.1 coordinate 88,850, forward strand.
GCGAGGTCGGATCGGGCTGCCATGCCCGGACGCTAGCCCGGCCTCCCCCTCTCTGACCAGAGGTGTCTCACCCGCCGGGGCCGCCGGCGGGTCAGCCCGGTGTCACCAGTCTCGCCTCGTACGCGAACACCGCCGCCTGCGTCCGGTCCCGCAGCCCCAGCTTCACCAGGATCCGGCTCACATGGGTCTTGATCGTCGACTCCGCGACCACGAGCCGCTCGGCGATCTCCACGTTCGACAGGCCCTGGGCGATCAGGACCAGCACCTCCGTCTCCCGCTCGGTCAGATCGCCGTACGCCGCCTGCACGGGCCCGAAACGCGGCCGATCGGACAGCTTCGAGAACTCCGCGATCAGCCGCTTGGTCACCGAGGGGGCCAGCAGGGCCTCGCCGGACGCCACCACCCGCACCCCGTCGGCGAGCTGGCGCGCCGAGGCGTCCTTGAGGAGAAAACCGGAGGCTCCCGCCCGCAGTGCCTGGTACACGTACTCGTCGAGGTCGAACGTCGTCAGCACCAGCACCTTCGCCGAGCCGTTCGCGGCGACGATCTCCCGGGTCGCCTCGATACCGTTCAGCTCCGGCATGCGGATGTCCATCAGCACGACGTCCGGGGCCAGTTCACGGACCCGGTCGACCGCCTCCCTTCCGTTGACCGCCTCCCCGACGACCTCGATGTCCGGCATCGCGCCGAGCAGCACCGAGAAGCCCTCCCGGACCATCATCTGGTCGTCGGCGATCAGTACGCGGATGGTGCCACTCGTCACGCGGCATCATCCGCCGTGGCCACCGGCAGGAACACCGTCACCTCATACCCTCCGTCGTGCATCTCCCCCGCCGTCATCTCGCCGTTGAGCATCGAGACCCGCTCGCGCATGCCCGTTATGCCATGACCGGCGCCGTGCATGGACTTCTCCAGCATGACCTGCGGCGCGGGGCCGTTGACTATGCGCAGGCCCAGCCCGCCGAGCACATAGCCGATCTCCACCCGGGCCGTGGCGCCCGGTGCGTGCCGCAATGTGTTGCTGAGCGCCTCCTGGACTATGCGGTACGCCGACAGCTCGACGCCCTGCGGGAGTTCACGCACCGCGCCCGTGACCACCTTGTCGACGGTGAGGCCCGCGTCCCGCACGTTCGCCAGCAGGGCGTCCAGGTCGGCCAGGGTGGGCTGCGGTGCGTCCGGGGCTTCGTAGTCCTCCGCCCGTACGACGCCCAGGACACGGCGCAGCTCGGTCAGGGCCGCCACCGCGTTCTCCCGGATGGTGGTGAAGGCCTTCTCCAGCTCCGGCGGCGGGTTCTCCACGCGGTACGGCGCGGCCTCCGCCTGGATGGCGACCACCGACATGTGGTGGGCGACCACGTCGTGCAGTTCACGGGCGATCGTCGTGCGCTCCTCCAGCAGGGTCCGCTTGGAGCGCTCGTGCGCGGTCACCGACTGCTGGACGGTCATTTCCTGCTCGGCCTCCCGGCGGATGTGCCGGACGGTGACGACGAGAAGGATCAGCGCGGAGAGGACCAGCATCGGTCCGGTGTTCGTGCCGTCGTAGGGGCGCCAGATGAAGCCCGACTCGGCGAGGAGGCCGAAGGCCGCCGTCAGCAGCCACATCCACCCGGCCACGCGCGGGCGCGTACGGATCGCCACGACCGTGAGCACCACCAGGTGGGAGACGAAGCTGCCGGGCGCCCACGGCCAGTCCATCGCTGCGCCACCCAGGAGGGCGACGAGGGCGGTCGACGCGAGGGAGATCCAGAAGGCACCGGCCGGCCGGACCAGCGTCAGCAGCACCGGGACCAGGACGAGGATGCCCCACACCGCGCCCAGCGCGTCGCCGCCACGGCTCGACCAGGCCGCGAACATGGCCAGCGCGCCGGCCGCGACGACGACGGCATGCGGCGTCCAGACCGCGCGCTCCCGCATGCGGCCCCGCAACCTGCGGGTGAGCGGACCGTCCACGCTCATGCGGGGCAACGGGCGGTAGGCGAAGGCGTCATGGACCAGGTCCTGCCGCAGCCCGCGCAGGGCGTCCGCGGCCAACCGGAACTCGGGGCTGCGCGGTTTGCGCGGGCTGAACGCGCCTTCGTGCGTGGTCTGCGTGTGCGGCATCTCGGTCACATCAAAAACGGTAGGCGGAGTGGGGGGCCGCGGTCGTCACCAGTGAGGAGGGTCCTTCGGGGTCCGTCTCAGGTACTACGGGTCCCTACTGCGGGTCCTTACGTTGTGGGTGGGCTGGTTTCGGTCACTCGTAGGATCCTTTCAGCGGCCGCCGCCCGGCCGCACCAGGCCCGACTCGTACGCGAACACCGCCGCCTGGGTGCGGTCCCGCAGGCCCAGTTTCACCAGGATGCGCCCCACATGGGTCTTCACGGTCTGCTCGGCCACGACAAGGCGTTCGGCGATCTCCGCGTTCGACAGGCCCTGGGCGATGAGGGCGAGAACCTCCGTCTCCCGCTCGGTGAGATCGCCGACACGCTCCTTGAGCGGAGCACGGGGCGTACTGCCCAGGCGGGAGAACTCGGCGATCAGCCGCCGGGTGATCCCGGGCGCGAGCAGCGCGTCACCCGCCGCCACCACCCGTACCGCTTCGGCGAGCTGGTCGGCGGAGGCGTCCTTGAGGAGGAAGCCGGAGGCGCCGGCGCGCAGGGCGTCGTACACGTACTCGTCGAGGTCGAAGGTGGTGAGCACCAGGACCTTGGGGTGCGGGTTGTCCTCGGTGATGCGGCGGGTCGCTTCGATACCGCCCAGCTCGGGCATGCGGATGTCCATCAGGACGACGTCCGGGGAGAGTTCGGCAACCTTGGCGATCGCGTCCTTCCCGTCGACGGCCTGTCCGACGACCTCGATATCGGGCCGGGTGTTGAGCAGCACCGTGAAGCCCTGCCGGACCATCATCTGGTCGTCCGCGATCAGTACGCGGATGGTGCTGCTCGTCATCGCTTCTCTTCTCCTGTCGCAGGGGTGGGGTCGTCGTCGGGCGGCGGGTCCTTGGGGCTGGGCAGGAAGCACGCCACCGCGAAGCCGCCGCACGACGTCTCGGACGTGACGAGGGTGCCACCGAGCATCACGGCGCGCTCCCGCATGCCGAGCAGGCCGTGGCCCGCGCCCGGAGAGAGCGGGGCCGGGCGCGTGGGACGGGAGTTGATGACCCGCACCTGCAGGCCCCGCGGGAAATAGGCGAGTTCGACACGGACGGTGGAGCCGGGGGCGTGCCGCAGCGCGTTGCTGAGGGCCTCCTGGATGATCCGGTACGCGGACAGCTCCACACCGGGTGACAGCGGCCGCACCTCGCCGGTGATCTCCGTCAGTACCTCCAGACCGGCCGCGCGGGTGTTCTCCACCAGGGCGTCGAGCCGGTCGAGGGTGGGCTGCGGGGAGTCGGGGGCTGCGCCGCTGCCGCTCCCTATGCCGTAGGGGTCCTCGGGGTTCTCCGAGCGCAGCACGCCCAGGACGCGGCGCAGTTCGGTCAGGGCCTCCAGCGCGTTCTTGCGGATGCCGTCGAGGTTCTCCTTCAGTTCGTCGGGCGGGTTCTCCACCAGGTGAGGGGCGACCTGGGCCTGGATGGAGATGACCGACATATGGTGCGCGACGACATCGTGCAGTTCACGGGCGATGCGGTTGCGCTCCTCCAGGAGGGCGCGGCGGGCGCGCTCCTCGGCGGTGACGGTGGTCAGTTCGACGAGTTGCGTGCGCGCCTCACGACGGCCGCGCAGCGCCATGCCGAGCAGAACTACGCCGACGAAGACGACCACCGCGAGCACGCCCGTCGAGGAGTAGGCGACCTCGCCCACGAGTCCCTCGATGACATACGCCGAAGCGACGGTCAGTGCCAGGGCCTCCACGGCGACCCGGGTGGGCATGCGCAGGGCGAGCAGGAACAGCACAAGCGCCTGTACGGCGATGGTCGCCGGGGTCCACGGCCAGGGGACGCCTGCGCTGATCATGGTTCCGGCAGGCAAAGGGCCGACCGGCTCGTAGTGGATGCCCATGGGCACGCTCGGGCTCAGCCGTGGCCGGACCGCCTCGGCGGCCAGGAAGGCGGCGAACGACGACAGCCACCAGGCCGGAACGGGCCGCCACAGCGCGAGGCCCACAGCGGTCCCCTGCATCAGCGCCACCGCCAACGCGAACGCGACGCTCATCTGGTAGTCGCTCTGCAGCAGGACCGTGTTGAGGCCGGTCAACTCCACGGCGAGCAGGAGAACCAGGACGTGAGGCAGCCACCGCAGTAGCCGGGGACGGGACAGGGGAGGCAACGGATGCCGGGCCACGGTCCACAGGTCGTCGCGGAGCATGCGAAGCAGACCGTGCAACCGCCGCAGCAGATGGCGGGCGGTCGGGGGCTGCTGACGGGTGGGCCCGCCCGGCGGGGCAGGGCCGACCGGGATCCCGGGGCCGCCCGGCGAAGTCACCCCCCGCATACCGCGGGGCCCGGCGAAGTCGTCGCCGTCCGCAACACCGCTGTGCTCCCCACCGTTCACCCGGTCAACCCTAGGCACCATGAGTCGTCCTGGCTGCCGTACGGCCGGAGCGTCGGTGGACGCGGACCACGCGGGAACGACGGCCCCTGGTACGGCGCGGCCCCTGCTCGTAGGAGCGGAAGGCGGACCAGCACACGGCGAGGACGAGGACGAACCCCGGGAGCCAGGCCAGCCGGAACGCCACCCAGGTCAGGTCGTCGGGGACGGTGTGCAGGCCCGGCAGGCGTCCCGCCAGAAGGCCCGTCGCGGTGGTAGCCATCAGGGCCGTCTGATGCCAGAGGAAGATCGTCATCGCGGAGAGGTTCACCAGCGCCACCGCCGCCCAGGTCAGGGGACGGCGCATCGCGCGGCGCAGCCGTTCGCGCAGCAGGAGTGCCAGTCCGCACTGGGCCAGGCCGAAGGTGACGGCGGCCAGCGTCGGCGGGTTGAGGTTGGAAACCGCGGAGCCCGGAACACCCACCATCGACGCCGGGTAACCCGCCAACGCCACCAGCCCCGCAGTCGCCGCCGCGCCGCCGACCAGCAGCACCCATCCCGCGCGCCGGCCGTCCAGCTCGCCGCGCGTCCAGGCCGCACCCAGCGTGTACGGCACGAGCCAGCCCGCTGCCAGGTTCACCCAGCCGAGCCGGGACGGGCCGCCGAATCCGAAGCGGACGAGGTCCACATGGAGGACGACGGCCAGCGGCCACAGCGGGTTGAGACGCGTCAGCAGCGGGGTCGCCGCCGTCAGGGCCGCGAAGACCAGCAGGAACCACAGGGGCGACAGGGCCAGCTTCACCAGGGTGCGGACGGTGCCGTCGTCCGCACCCGTCACCAGCAGGCCGCAGGCCACGACCGCCCACAGGGTCACCACGGCCGCGACGGGCTTGAACAGCCGGGTCAGTCGGCTGCCGAGCCACTTGCCGTAGGTGACGCCCCGCGCGCGTGCCGACGCATACCCCTTCGTCGCCACATGGCCACCCACCAGGAAGAACACGGCGAGCGTCTGGAACACCCAGGAAATGGGGGCCAGCCACGGCATGTGGTGCAGCGGGCTCGCGGTGTGCAGGGCCCCGCCGTCCGCGACCAGGGCGGTCACCAGCCAGTGGCCCAGGACCACGCCGAGGATCGCGAAGGCGCGCAGGGCGTCGACCGCGCGGTCCCGCTCCGCGGGGGTGGCCGTGTCTATTCGGCCGGCCGCGGTGCGCAGGGCGTTCAGGGCCGGCCGGTGCGGACCGATCTCACGCATGGGTCACCTCCGACGTCTTGCCGAGGACGATCCGAGCCAGATTGGTCAGGGAGACCGAGCCCGGTTTGAAGTAGTCGCTGTGGCCGCCGGTCCCCGCGGCGAAGACACGGGCGCCGTAGGCCCGGGACACCGGGTCCGTGCCGAAGCCGACGGTGGTGCCGAACAGGTCCGCGCTGATGTGGGGCACATCGCCGATCCAGTCGCCGACGCCGCGGGCCGCCCAGACGCGGGCGTGTGTGTGCAGGGCGGCAGCGGAGTCCACTCCCGTGCCGGGGCTGCCGACCAGGACGACGTCCTGGATGTCCGCACCGGCGGCCCCGCCGGCGCAAACCACCGTCCCGTAGGAGTGGCAGAGGAGGGAGATACGGGGCAAGCGGCCCACCGCACCGCGCAGTTCGCGTATGAACCGGTCCAGCAGCGGGGCGGCCTCATCGGCCCGGGTCGTCGTGAGGGCACCCGTGCTGAGCATGCGGGGCGTGTCGTAGCCGAGCCAGGCGATGACCGCGGTGTGCGGGCCCGTGCTGTTGTGGAGGGCGAGCGCGCCCGCGCGGAAGCGGTTGTACGTGTCCAGCGTCGTGTCGGAACCCGGGACCAGGACCGCGATGTGCTGCGCCGTGGCCAGGTCTCCGAAGACCTCCGTCGCACGGCCCGTACCCCGGCCGTCGAAGGCCAGGAAGTCGCGGGCCGGGGAGGCCATGGCACGGTCCGACGCTGCGCGGCCGTGGTCACCGTGGGCCGCGGCCATCCGGGACGCCTCGGCGGCGTTGGCACGGTTCGCCGCGTACGTCTCAGTGAGCGTGGCCACCGAGATCGGGGCGAGCGCCGCCGGGGGCGGGGCCGGAATCCGGGGACGCGCGGCGGCCGAGAGCGGAACGACCACGGCAGCCATGACCAGCACGGCGACCAGGGAGCGGCGGAGGCGGCCCGGCTGAAGTCCGCCGAGACTCAGCCGCCCGATATGCCGACGACGACCGCGCCCGCTGCCCTCCGCAGCGACCCGGTCGACACCTTCAGCCCGATCGCCACCGTGAGCCCGATCAACACCGCCAGCCCGATCAACACCGTCAGCCCGATCGGCTCTCTCGCCCCGCCGGGCACCCCCGGCAGAACCGCCGCTCATCCCCGCCCCGACCGTCCGGCCTGCCTCGCCCGCCCCGTCCGCGTACATCACCGCGGCCGTCCGGCTCCCCCGGAACTCCATGTCGCCCCCGTCCTCCCCTTCCGCCCGACCGCCCATCGGGCCGTCGTGGAAAGGAAGTTACGGAGCGTGACTCGTCGTCCGCGTCATGCCAGGGAGCTCACCTCGCAGGTAGCTCTCAGGTACTACGGGTATGACCGGGGAGCCTCCGGGACTACCACGCCAGTTGAGCGATCTCCTCCGCGACCACCGCGCACGCGTCCGCGGCCGGATCGATCAGGGGGAAGTGACCGACGTCCTCGAGGAGCGTGAGGCCCACGACCTCGCCCGCCCGCGCCGCCGCCTCCGCGTACGACTCGGCGACGGCCTGGGGGACCACGATGTCCGTGCGGCCCTGGACGAGGGTCGTGGCGATGCCGGTGGGCAGCAGGAGAGCCGGGTCCGCGTACGGCCGACGCTCGGCGAACGGGCCTTTTCCGCCGAGGAGTTGGACCGCAGCGTCCCCGCACACCTCCAGCTTCTCGGCGGCGTGGAAGTCCGCGATCGGGGCGAGCGCCACGACACCGCGCAGCGGGGCCGGGCGGTCCGTGCGCCACGGGGCGTCCGGTGGAAGGACGTGGCGGGCCGCGGCCCACAACGCGAGGTGGCCGCCCGCCGAGTGGCCGGTGATCACCATGCGGCGCGCGTCGGCCTGCGGCAGCATCTCGCGCACAAGCGCAGGAAGAGCGTCGAACGCGGCCGCGACGTCGTCGAACGTGTCCGGCCACCGGCCCGCCACCGGCGTCGTACCACCGCCCCCGCCCGCATCCGGGCTCGCGGCCCCGGCGGCCTGGGACGGGATGAGCGCGCCCCGGCGGTACTCGACGTTGGCCACGGCGAAGCCCCGGCGGGCCAGGAAGTCCGCGAACGGGGTGACGTGCCGGCGGTCGTACGGAGCCCGCCACGCGCCGCCGTGCAGGATGACGACGAGAGGCGCGGCATCCGTCGCGCCGGCCGGCTCGGCCTCGCGCGGCACATAGAAGTCGATCACCTGATCGGGGTGATCGCCGTACGCGGCGGTGGCGTCGGGCTCCACCGGCGGGTGCGAGAAGGCGGACGCCTGCTCCGCGGCGTCGCGGACGGCTGCGGCACGCGCGGCGTCGTCCGGTTCTGCGGCATCGCGGGGGGCGGCGTCGTCCGGCATGTTCCAACCTCTCGGCGGCGAAACGTTATTCGTACGCGACGGCCGGAAGATGATCGGCCGTTGGCGGGGACGGTATCAGGCGGGTGACGTGCGCCGGGACGGACCGGGGGAGGCCGCGCAACCCGGCGCACGGGGTGCCCGCTGCTATGTCAGCACACGGTCTCCGCCAGCACCCGCGCCGCGCGCTCCACGTCCGCGAAGCCCACGTACAGCGGCGTGAACCCGAAGCGCAGCACGTCCGGCGCGCGGAAGTCGCCGACCACGCCGCCCTCGATCAGACGCTTCATCACATCACCTGCGTCCTCACAGCGCAGCGCGACCTGGCTCCCGCGCTGCTCGTGGGCCACCGGGGTCAGTGACTCCACCCGGCCCGCGGGGACGTACGCACCGACGCACTCCAGGAAGAAGTCCGTCAGGGCGAGCGACTTGGCACGCACCGCGTCGATCGAGACGCCGTCCCAGACCTCCAGTGCCGCCTCCAGGGCGAGCATGGACAGGATGTCCGGGGTGCCGACGCGACCGCGCAGCGCGCCCGGCGCCGGTTCGTAGTCCGTCCGCATGCCGAAGGGCTCCGCGTGCGAGTTCCAGCCCGGCAGCGGGGAGTCGAAGCGGTCCTGCAGCGACCGCCGTACGTACAGGTACGCCGGTGAGCCCGGGCCCCCGTTGAGGTACTTGTACGTGCAGCCGACCGCCAGATCGACCCCGTGCTCGTCCAGGCCGACCGGCAGCGCGCCCGCGCTGTGGCACAGGTCCCAGACGGCGTACGCGCCCGCCGCGTGCACGGCGGCCGTCAGACCGGGCAGGTCGTGCAGGCGGCCCGTGCGGTAGTCGACGTGGTTCAGCAGCACCGCCGCCGTACGGTCGGACAGGACGTCCGGCACCTCGGCCGGAACGACCGGCCGGAGTGTGCAGCCGGTCATCCTCGCCGCCGACGCGGCGATGTACCCGTCCGTCGGGAACGTCGTCGCGTCGACCACGATCTCGTCCCGGCCGTTCCCGTCCTCGGCGGCCATGCGCACGGCCGCCACCAGTGCCTTGAACACATTGACGCTGGTCGAGTCGCCCACCACGACCTGCCCGGACGCCGCCCCGACCAGCGGGGCGATGCGGTCGCCGATCCGTTCCGGCGCCGTCCACCAGCCGCTCTCGTCCCAGGAGCGGATCCGGAGCGATCCCCACTGCCTGCGGACGACGTCCTCCACCCGGCCCGGTACGACGGCCGGAAGGGCGCCCAGTGAGTTCCCGTCCAGATAGATGTCCGCGGCGCCGACCGCATGATCGGACACGGTGTCGAGCACGAACTTCGCGCGCACCCCGGCCAGCTCGTCGGCCGCGTCCAGCTGCCCTGCCCTCACCCTCAGCTCAGACATGGGACCTCGCCGTCCACAGCTCGGGGAACACGCTCTTCTGCGCCCGCTTCTCCAGCCAGGCCACCCCGGCGGAGCCGCCCGTGCCGGGCTTGGCGCCCATCGCGCGCCGGGTGGCCACCAGGTGGTCGTTGCGCCAGCGCCACACCAGTTCCCCCACATCGGTCAACGCCTCGCCCAGCCGGGCGAGTTCGTCCGTGGAATCCCCGGAGTAGAGGGCGGCCCACACCGCCTCCACGTCCTCCGACGGCTCGTACCTGTGGGAGACGTCCCGTCCCAGCACGGCGTCCGGGACAGCGTGCCCGCGCCGGGCGAGCAGCCGCAGCACCTCGTCGTACAGGCTCGGCTCGTGCAGCGCCTTCTCCAGTTCGGCGTGGACGCGCGGTGCGCCCCGGTGGGGAACCAGCATCGACGCGGACTTCTCGCCGAGCAGGAACTCCATGCGGCGGTACATCGCCGACTGGAAGCCGGAGCCCTCGCCGAGGGCGGAGCGGTAGGAGTTGAACTGGGCGGGCGTCAGCTGGGCGAGGGGCCGCCAGGACGCGTTCAGCGCCTCCAGTTCCCGTACGGACCTCTTCAGCGCGTCGATCGCCACCGGCACCCGGTCCTCGCGCAGGGCGCGCGCCGCGGTCTCCCACTCGTGGACGATCACCGTGAACCACAGCTCCATCACCTGGGTCGTGACCAGGAAGACCATCTCTCCGGGGTCGTCGGAGAGGGTGTGCTGGAGGTGGGTGAGCACATCCGCCTTGACGTAGTCCTCGTACGGCGTCGTGCCCTGGAAGTCGAGATGCGGGGTCTCGGGCTCATGAGCCTCATGGGATTGAGGGGTCTGGTGAGCCTGTTGGGACATCGCTGTCTCCTGTTGTACTCCGGGTAGCGGTCCGCCCCTGCCGATGCCGGCACGGGGGCCCCGGTCCCCACCCGGAATCCTGCGCAATGATGCCCGGACACCGCAAGGCCCGCCCGGTCACAGGCGGGCCTTGGCACTCTTCAGGACCAGTCGACGACAGGACTCAGCCGAGCGTCTGGGCCGCCGTCGGCGAGGAGTCCTTCAGGAACTGGCTGCAGCGCTCGTACTCCTCCTGCTCGCCGATGCCCTGCGCGGCACGCGCGAGGGCGTGCAGGGCACGCAGGAATCCGCGGTTGGGCTCGTGCTCCCAGGGCACGGGGCCGTGGCCCTTCCAGCCGTTGCGGCGCAGGGCGTCCAGACCGCGGTGGTAGCCCGTACGGGCGTAGGCGTACGACTCGACGACCGCGCCCCGCTCGAACGCGTCGTCGGCCAGCTGGGCCCACGCGAGCGAGGAGGCGGGGTGCTTGGCGGCGACGTCGGCGGGCGCCACGCCGTTGGCGAGGAGCTCCCTCGGCTCCGGGTCGTCGGGGAGATGCGTCGGGGGCGGGCCCCCGAGGAGGTTCTCGTGGATCGTCATGGGTTCCAGTGTGAGGCATTGCCCTTGATCGACAACGGTGGTGTCCAGACGATACGAGAGCAGCGGCGCGCCCTCGTCACGACACCTGGTCGGTGTCTGAGGCCGTGGACCCGGGCCCGGGCCCGGACTCGGGCTCGGGCTCCAACGGCGGGGACGTCACACAGCCGTGCGTGCGGCATTCGGGGTGGAGGCAGTCCGGCGCCGGACGGCGAACGGTCGCGAAGGCGAGCGCCGCCCCGGCCACCAGGACACCCGCGCACAGCGGCATCGCCCGGCGGAAGGCGGCGTCGAACGCGTCCGCCGAACGGTACGCCTCCGGGCCCATCCCGGTGAGCAGCGGCAGCGCGGCCACGGCGATCAGGCCGGCGGCGCGGGCCGCCGCGTTGTTGATGCCGCTGGCAAGGCCCGCCCGCCCGGTGTCCACCGAGGCGAGCACGGTGGCGGTCAGCGGGGCGACCAGGGTGACCATGCCCGCGCCCATGACCAGCAGGGCGGGCAGGACGTCGACGGCGTACGAGGCGCCCTTGCCGACGCGCAGCATCAGCAGCAGGCCCGCCGCGCACAGCAGCGGGCCGACCGTGAGCGGGATGCGCGGGCCGATGCGCTCGGCGAGGGCGCCCGAGCGGGACGAGAAGAGGAGCATGAGGGCGGTCGTGGGCAGCAGGGCCGTACCGGCCTGGAGTGCCGAGTAGCCCGCCACCACCTGGAGCTGGAGGGCGGTGAGGAAGAAGAACCCGCCGAAGGCCGCATAGACGCAGAGGGTCACCAGGTTGACCGCCGTGAACTGGCGGGACCTGAAGATGTCGAGCGGCATCATCGGGTCGGCGCGGTGCTTCTCGACATACACGAAGGCGATGCCCGCGAGCACGCCCGCGACCGCCGTCAGGGCCACGGCCACGGAGCCATGCCCGGCCTCGATGAGCGCGTACGTCACCAGGGCGAGGGACAGGGCCCCGAGGGCGGCGCCGAGAACGTCGAAGCGGCCGTGGGCGCGGCTGTCGGACGATTCCGGTACGTGCCGGACGGCGATGGGCGCGCAGAGCAGGGCCAGCGGGACGTTGAGGAGGAAGACCCAGCGCCAGCCCGGACCGTCCACCAGCCACCCGCCGAGGAACGGGCCGACGGCGGCACCGATGCCGCCGAAGCCGGACCACAGGCCGACCGCCCGTGCGCGGTCGTCCGGGTGGAACGACGCCTGGATGAGCGCGAGCGAGCCGGGGGTGAGCAAGGCGCCGCCGATGCCCTGCAGGGCGCGGGCGGCGATCAGCACGCCGGAGGTGGGGGCGAGGCCGCACAGGAGCGAGGCGGTCGCGAACCAGACGACTCCGATGACGAAGACCTTGCGGCGGCCGAAGTGGTCGCCGAGTGAGCCGCCGAGGAGGATCAGACCGGCGAGCGTGACCATGTACGCGTTGACGGTCCACTGGAGAGCGGCGAGGCTCGCGTTGAGATCGCGGCCGATATGGGGGAGGGCGACGTTGACCACGGTCGAGTCCAGCAGAACCATGCTGGAGCCGAGCACGGTCGTCAGGAGGATCCACTTCCCCTGCGGGGAGCTCATCCTGACGGCGGGGGCCCTCAGTGCGGAGACGGCCATGGAGGGATCATCCCCCCTTGGCCGCGCACAAGCCAGGTGTACCCCGGGGGTACGACGAGCCCGGCGCCGCAGGTGGCGCCGGGCTCGTCGGCCACGCCCGGTTACTTGATCTTCGTGCCGGTCGACCGGAGGTTGCCGCAGGCCTCGACGACGCGCTTGGCCATCGACGCCTCCGCCAGCTTGCCCCAGGTGCGCGGGTCGTAGGTCTTCTTGGAGCCGACCTCGCCGTCGACCTTCAGGACGCCGTCGTAGTTCTTCAACATGTGGTCGGCCACCGGACGCGTGAAGGCGTACTGGGTGTCCGTGTCGATGTTCATCTTGACCACGCCGTTCTCCAGCGCGGTCCGGATCTCCTCCTCGGTGGAGCCGGAGCCGCCGTGGAAGACGAAGTTGAACGGCTTGCTGCCGGCCGTCAGGCCGAACTTGGCGGCGACGCCGTCGTTCAGCTCCTTCAGCAGGTCGGGGCGCAGGACGACGTTGCCCGGCTTGTACACGCCGTGCACGTTGCCGAACGAGGCGGCCAGCAGGTAGCGGCCCTTGTCGCCGAGGCCCAGCGCCTCCGCCGTGCGGATCGCGTCGTCGACCGTGGTGTAGAGGGAGTCGTTGATCTCGTGGGAGACGCCGTCCTCCTCGCCGCCGGTCGGGGTGATCTCCACCTCGAGGATGATCCTCGCGGCGCGGGCGCGCTCCAGCAGCTCCTGGGCGATCTTCAGGTTGTCGGCGAGGGTCTCCGCGGAGCCGTCCCACATGTGGGACTGGAACAGCGGGTTCTCGCCACGGGCCACGCGCTCCTCGGAGATCGCGAGCAGCGGACGTACATAGCCGTCGAGCTTGTCCTTCGGGCAGTGGTCCGTGTGCAGGGCGACGTTGACCGGGTACTTCTCGGCGACGATGTGCGCGAATTCGGCCAGGGCCACGGAGCCGGTGACCATGTCCTTGCTGTACTGGCCGCCCAGGAACTCGGCGCCACCCGTCGAGATCTGGACGATGCCGTCGCTCTCGGCCTCCGCGAAGCCGCGCAGCGCAGCGTGCAGGGTCTGGGTCGAGGTCACGTTGATGGCCGGGTAGGCGAACTTGCCTGCCTTCGCCCGGTCGAGCATCTCGTTGTAGACCTCGGGGGTTGCGATGGGCATCTGTCCGCTCCTTGTATGTGCGGGTTGCGTACTGCTCTGCTTAGGGCCCTGACCTAGGGTGCGACGTCATCGTCGTCCCCATCTTTCCAGACTTGACCCGATGCTCGGTGCTGGCGTCTCGGCCTGTGGATAACTCCTTCGGGAGCCCGTCAGTCCAGGCCCAGCTCGTCCTTCGAGTACGCGAAGAGGTAGGGGACCCCGGCGCCCTCCTGGATCTTCTCGGCCGCGCCCGTGGCCCGGTCGACGATCGTCGCGACGGCGACCACCTCGGCCCCGGCCTCGCGCACCGCCTCGACCGCGGTGAGCGGGGAGCCACCGGTGGTGGAGGTGTCCTCGACGACCAGGACCCGGCGGCCCTTGATCTCCGGACCCTCCACGCGCCGCTGCAGACCGTGCGCCTTCGCGGCCTTGCGGACGACGAAGGCGTCCAGCTTCTTCCCCCGTGCGGCGGCCGCGTGCAGCATGGCGGCCGCGACCGGGTCCGCGCCCATCGTGAGCCCGCCGACCGCGTCGAAGTCCAGGTCGGCGGTCAGGTCCAGCAGCACCTGGCCGACGAGCGGGGCGGCCTCGCCGTCGAGGGTGATGCGGCGCAGGTCGACGTAGTAGTCGGCCTCCAGGCCCGAGGAGAGGGTCACCTTGCCGTGCACCACGGCCTTGTCCTTGATCTGCTGCAGCAGCGCGCCACGTACGTCACTCATACGAGTCAGCTTAAGGGTGACGCTCACAGGCGACGCCAGGTCCAGGTGGTCGTGGCCTCCAGCGGCTCGATGGGCGTGACCAGGCGCGGGAGGGTGTTGAGGCCGTTCGGCGGCCCGGTCTGCGGCTCCACGCACACCGCCTCCTGCTGCTCGTCGTAGACCACCACCCACTCCTCGCGGCTGGCGACCTTCAGCTCCAGCCGCTCCGGCCAGGTGAGGGTGACGTCGACGCCGCCGGGCATGCCGAAACAGTCGTCCCAGGGGCCGGGCTTCGGGTCGATGCGGTTCCCGGTGGGCAGATGGTCGTCGCCGCGCTCCTCCTGCCAGGCCGGGCTGAAGTCGATGCGTACGTCCTCGCCGTCCAGGGTGCGGTTGAACCAGGGGTGCCAGCCGATCTGGGCCGGGAACGAGGAGTCGTACGTCTCCACGGACATGGTGAGCGAGAGGGAGTCCCCCGTGAGCGCGGCGAGCTGGGTGACGCGGCCGGCATAGGGCCAGGGGGCGACCAGGTCGTAGGTGAGGACGGCCTCGGTCCGGTCGGCGCGGGCCACGCGCCAGGCGCCGTCGCGGGCGGTGCCGTGGATGGCGTGCGGCGGAGCGTTGAGGGGCATCTGCTGGACCGTGCCACCGTCACGGAACCTGCCGTCCCGGATCCGCCCGCACCAGGGGACCATGGGGAAGCATCCGAACCGCTCGCCCTGGCGCAGCAGCTCGGCACCGCCCACACGCAGACTCTTCACGCGCCCGCCGTTCGCCGGCGCCAGCACGACTTCCGCGTCTCCCGCGGCCAACGTGATCTCGTCGTTACTCACGAGGCCGACCCTACTGGGCCGATCAGGAGGACGTACGACGGCGCAGGTGCGCCCCGCTCCGCGGGTCAGCGGCGGCGGCGCAGCAGCCGGCCCGCCACGATCGCCGACGCCACGATCAGGGCCGCCGCCGGGGCCGCCCAGCGCAGGGTCGCGGTGGCCGTCACGGTCTCCGGGGCGGGGACGGGGGCGTAGCGGCCGCGCGGGGGCGCGTGGTCGACCTCCTCGGCGCTACGGCCGATCATCGTGCGGCGGGCGTGTGCCGCCTCCGCGGGAGGTTCGCCCTCGTCACCGAAGCCGCCGGTGCCGGATGCGAGGTCGTCGTCGGGCTCGTCATCGTCGGGTTCGTCATCGTCGGCGAAGGGGTCGAGGGACGACGGGGGGACGTCGGTTTCGTGGACCGAGGAGGTGGGGGGTTCGGGCTCGCCGGACGGCTCGGAAGGCTCTTCCGGCGCCTCTCGCTCCATTGACGGCTCGTCAGATACCTTGATCGAGGCACCATCTGACGTCGGCTCAACATCCTTGGCCGCAGCCGCCTCAGCTCCGCCCTCGGCCTCGGACGCCCCCTCCCTCAGGTTCTCCGCGAACCGCCCCAGCAGCCGTGTCCCGGCCGACGCCACCGTGTCCCCGGGCAGTTCGGCGATCCGGCCGTCGCCGGTGGCCGTACCCGAGAACGCGACCGTCGTACCCCCCTGGGCCGGGAGCAGGCGCAGGGACAGGGACAGCTTCACCGTGCCCGTGCCGCGGGCCTCCGTAGCCTCGCCCTCCACCATGTACGAGCCGTCGTCCTGGCCCGTGACCCGCAGGCTGCCACGGTAGGTGATCGTGTGGCCGCCGACGCGTACCTTCAGGCGGCCGGCGACGGGCTCTGTGCCCGCGTCCTGCTGGAGCCCGGGGATCGCGCGCGCCACCCGGACGGGATCGGCCAGCGCCTCGCTGATCCGCTCGGCAGGAACCGGAACGAACACCTCATGCTCCATATCAGCCGAGCCTACCCAGCACGGCCCGCACCGCACCCCCGCATCACGGGATTCGCACGGCCCGGGAGCCAGGAGTCGTCAGTTCGTGTACCGCGGGTGCACCAGCGTCGACGGCGGCAGGTCCCGCACCCGGGTGCGCACCGCGGCGCGCGCGTCCGCCCGCAGGGCCGCCCGGGTCAGCATGCACAGGCCCGGCTCGCGCGGGTCCAGGGTCAGGGCCGGGCGGGTACGGGCGGCGAGCACGAACCCCCAGTCGCGCGGGGCCCGGGACGCGCCCGCCCAGGAGCCGGAGGAGGGCCGGTCGACGCGGTACGGGACCGTACGCAGACCGGCCGCCCGTATCGTGGCCTCGACGGTCCAGAAGACGCGCGGGTGCGTGATCACCGGACCCGCGTGCACCACCAGCCGGCCATCGGCCGCCAGGACCCGGCGGGCCAGGCCGTAGAACTCCAGCGAGTACAGCTTCGTGCTCGCCGTGATACCGGGGTCGGGGAGGTCGGCGATCACCACGTCGTACGTCCGCCGCGTGTGCCGGAGCCAGCAGAACGTGTCCGCCGTACGGACGTGGACGCGCGGATCCGCGAAGGCGTGGCCGTTCAGTGCGGACAGGGCGGGGTCGCGGCGGGCCAGCCGGACCACAGCGGAGTCCGGTTCGATCACATCGACCCGTCCCACTCCGGGGTGCCGCAGCACCTCGCGCGCCGCGAGGCCGTCGCCGCCGCCGAGGATGAGCACGCGCGCGTGCGGGCCGCCGCTCAGCGCGGGGTGCACGAGCGCCTCGTGATAGAGGCGCTCGTCGCGGCCGCTCAGCCGCAGTCGGCCGTCGACGAACAGATCCAGCGGGCGGCCGTGGGTGCCGCCGGTCAGCACCACCTCCTGGACGCCGGTGCGCAGGGCGACCCGTACGTCACCGCCGTACACCGCCTGGCGTGCCGCCCGTTCGAAGTCGTCGACCAGGACGGCCGCCGTGGCGAGCACGCCCAGCACGACGATGTTGGCGATCAGGAGCAGCCGGCGTCCACGACGGGACAGATCCCGCCGGAACAGACCGAGGACGAGGGCGCCTCCCGCGACCGCGTTGACCGCGCCGGTGAGCAGGGCGCCCGTCAGCTGGCCGAGCTGCGGGAGCAGAAGAAAGGGGAAGGCGAGACCGCCGACCAGCGCGCCCACGTAGTCCGCCGCGAACAGGTCCGCGACCGCGCGGCCCGCGTCCTGGCGGCGGATGCGCTGGATCAGCTCCATCAGGAGCGGTACCTCGGCGCCGATGAGCAGGCCGATGGCGAGGGAGAAGGCGACCAGCAGGCTGTGCGGGCCGCCCGACCAGACACCGCCCCAGCCGCCGGTCCAGGCGAAGACCGCATACAGGGCCATGGCGCTGCAGCCGCCGATGAGCGCGAGCGCCGCCTCCACCGCACCGAATCCGGCCGCGGCACGGCAGCGCAGCCGCTTGGCGGCAAGCGAACCGATGCCCATCGCGAAGACCATCACCGAGAGCACGACCGAGGCCTGGGTGACCGAGTCGCCGGTCAAGTACGAGGCCAGAGCGACGAGTTCGAGCTCGTAGACGAGTCCGCAGGCCGCGCAGACGAACACGCCGGCCAGGACGAGGAACCGTCCGATGCCGGGGCGTACGGGCAGCCGCGCCTGGCCCTGGCCGGCCGCGCCCCAGGAGGGTGGGGCGCCGGGTGGTGCGGGCGCGTGCGGTTCGATCACGGTGGGAACGCTACGTCACGGTTGCGCAGGGTTTTGTCACCCACACGTGTGGAACTGCCTGGTTGGGCGGCACCCACGCACGGCATGACCGTCCTGTTCGTACTCACACCCCCGACGGGCTCAATTGCGTCTCATCGGTGTCGAGTTGTGCCGTCGGCTCCCGCACTCCCACTCGCGTCCGGGTCGCGACCAACTGGCCGTCCTGCGGGTATGCGTGCCACGTGCGCCAGTGGACCTGGCCCTCGTGGCGCTGGGCCAACATCGCGGTGAACGCGTGCGGGCTGCCCGGGAAGACGCCCGCCAGGCCGTTGGGGTGGTCGGAGACCAGGGCCAGCAGCTCCTGGGCCCGGCCCGCGAACGACCGCGGGGACAGGACCTCGACCCGGGCCGCGAACTCGTACTCCCAGTCGCCCACTCGCTTGGCGACACCCAGCGGCAGGGGCGTGCTGGAGCCCGCGATGCACGCCACCGTTTCCGAACAGGTGCCCCGCTCCTCCTCCAGAAGCACCTGGTGGGACGCGCCGAGGAGTCTCAACTGGAGCTGAGCACCGGCGAGTTCCAGGTCGAGTGTGGCGAGTGCGGGCAGCGGCTCGCGGCCCAGGGTCCAGGCGAGGTCGGCCGCGCGCGTGTCGGTATAGGAGGTATTCAGGGTCGTGAGCATGGATCGGCTCCGCTAGCACGCAAAAGAGGGAGGGGTTACGGCACACCCCGGTCAGGCACCGGGAGTTCGGCCGGCTCAGCCAGTCGGGCACGCCGTCCGGGTCGGCCCGGACGGGCAGAACGCCTGCGGGACGGATGTCCGCAGGTCGTCCGAGGGCTGCGTTGGTGGTTGAGAGGGAATCATGAACTGTGGCGCCGCAACACAGTTTTTACCCAAGTTCGTAGGGTTTCCATCCCACCGAGGGCCCCACAGCGCAACTGTTCAACTACGGCGTACGCCGGGAGCGTCGAAAACAACGCCGTATGCGCCCCTGCGCCTATGTCATAGGCGCGCGTCCAGCGCATAACACCGTCCGAATGCGCCCCCGCGCTCCCCCGGTCGAGGGATGTGCCGAGTGATGCCGGTGACAGGCCGAGTGCCCGCCGGAATACCTTCCCGGCGGGCACTCGGCGCACCCGGATGCGTTTCCCCCGCGGAGCTCGGCTGCCCCGTGTCAGCTGCCTCCGCCGCATCCGCCCCCGCCACAGGACGACCCGCAGGACGAGTGACCCCCGCAGGAGTGGCCCCCGCCGCAGGAGTGGTGGCCGCCCGAGTGGTGCCCGCCCGACGACGAACCGCCGTCGCTCCCGGCCCACCAGCTGCCCCCGTCGCCACTGCTGCCGCTGTTTCCTCTGCTGCTGCGGCTGCGTCCGCCGGCCGAGCCGCTGTGTGCGCGACCGGGCCGGTAGCGCTTGGTGTACCTCTTTCTGCGGGCCCCGGCCACGAGCGCCCCGACGAACAGGACTCCTATGACCGTCAGGATGATGCCGATCACCATGGCGTCACCCTCCTTTCGAATCCCCCGAAGCGACCCCCCGTGGGTCCCTCTGTGTTCTTGCGTGAACGGGGGATGCCCCCGCGTCCCGGCCGTCAAAGCAGAGTTGAGGAAGTCCAGAGCTTCGGCGCAGGATGGCGGCCATGACCTCCAGCGCGCGCCCTTTCCTCAACCGCCGGCTCGCCGAGTTCGGGACGACGATCTTCGCCGAGATGTCGGCCCTCGCGGTGAGCACCGGATCCATCAACCTCGGCCAGGGCTTCCCCGACACCGACGGCCCCGAGGAGATCCGTGAGGCCGCGGTGCGGGCGCTGCGTGACGGGCACGGCAACCAGTACCCGCCGGGCCCCGGAATCCCAGAGCTGCGCGCCGCGATCGCCGCGCACCAGCAGCGGCGGTACGGGCTCGCGTACGACCCCGGCACCGAGGTCCTCGTCACGGCGGGCGCGACCGAGGCGATCGCCGCGACCCTGCTGGCGCTGCTCGAACCCGGCGACGAGGTGATCGCCCTGGAGCCGTACTACGACTCGTACGCCGCCTGCATCGCGATGGCGGGCGGCAGGCGCGTGCCGGTCACGCTGCGAGCACACTGCGAAGAAGGCGCGGAGGGCGCCGAGGGCGCCACGTTCCGGCTCGACCTCGACGAGCTGCGCGAAGCCGTCACCGACCGCACCCGGCTGCTGCTGATCAACACCCCGCACAACCCGACCGGCACCGTGCTCACCCGCGAGGAGCTGCGGGCGATCGCCGACCTCGCCGTCGAGCGCGACCTGCTCGTCGTCACCGACGAGGTGTACGAGCACCTGGTCTTCGAGGACGCCGAGCACGTGCCGCTGGCGACCCTGCCCGGCATGCGTGAGCGTACGGTCACCATCGGCTCGGCCGGCAAGACGTTCTCCTTCACGGGGTGGAAGGTCGGCTGGGTGACCGCCACGCCCGGGCTCGTCACGGCGGTGCGCTCGGCCAAGCAGTTCCTGACGTACGTGTCGTCGGGGCCGTTCCAGTACGCCGTCGCCGAGGCGCTCGCGCTCCCGGACACGTACTTCGAGGCGTTCCGCGCGGATATGCGGGCCAAGCGGGATCTGCTCGCGGCCGGGCTCACGGAGACGGGCTTCAAGGTGTTCCGGCCCTCGGGCACGTACTTCATCACCACCGACATCCGCCCCCTCGGCGAGAGCGACGGCGTCGCCTTCTGCCGCGCACTGCCGGAGCGAGCGGGGGTCGTCGCCATCCCGAACGCGGTCTTCTACGACCACCGCGAGGCCGGTGCCCCGTTCGTGCGCTTCGCCTTCTGCAAACGCACGGAGGTTCTGGAGGAGGCGGTCCAGCGGCTGAAGAAGTCGGCGGGCTGAGGCCGCCGAACGGACGCCTGGACGAACCCCGGCGGACGCCGGAAGAGCCCCGAACGGACGCCGGAAGAACCCCCGAACGGACGCCTGGCGGACGCCCGAACGGACGTGCCGACGGGCGTCGGACGTACGCGGGACAACCGCCAGGCAGCTGCCCGCCGCGTCGTCGCCGACCGCGACCGCCAGGGGTATCAGGCGGTCGCCCGGCGCGGGGGACGACGGCCGCCCCACAGACGCCCGGACGGGTCGCCCGACGGACGCCCGAACGGACGCACACACGCACCCCGAACGAACGCACGGACGGCCCCCGAACGGCCGTAGGCGCCCCCGTCCCATGGGCCCGCGGGGCGACCAGCGGCGCGTCTGGGCGTGGGAATTCGCACCCGCACGGCCGCGCAAGTTCGCAAATCGGTCGTGATCGACGCATGGTGCGGGTGTGACCCACGCCAGTACCATCCCGGCCCCTGCCGTCAAGGGCCCGGGAAGCAGCGAACGTGTCCGTCCGGCCGGGGGCGGGTGGCGGCTGCCGACCACGGCCGTCGCCGCCCTCGGGCTCTTCGTCGCCACCCGTGTGTGCGGCGGCCTCTTACTCGCCGCCGTCGCCCGGTCCTCGGGAAAGCAGCCCCTGCTTCTGCTCGGGCGCTCCTGGGACTCCGTCTGGTACCTGCGGATCGCCGCCCACGGCTACGGCCGCATCGAGTACAACCGGACCGGCGTCCACAACGATCTGGCGTTCTTCCCGCTGTACCCGGGGCTGATCCACGGCCTCACCCGGCTCACCCGGCTCGACGGTGTCGTGGCCGGACTGCTGGTGTCGTGGACGGCCGCCGCGGTCGCCGCCTACGGGATCTACCTCATCGGCGCCCACCTGCACGGCCGCGCCGTCGCCACCGTCCTCGTGCTCCTGTGGGGCCTGCTCCCGCACTCCGTCGTGCTGTCGATGGCGTACACGGAACCCGTGCTGACCGCGTTCGCCGCCTGGTCGCTGTACGCGGTCCTCACCCGGCGCTGGCTGTGGGCGGGCGTGCTGGCGGCGCTCGCGGGTCTGTCCCGGCCCAACGGCGTCGCCGTGGCCACGGCGGTCCTGGCCGCGGCGGCGCAGGAGGTGTGGCGGACGCGCGGGCGCGGAGTTTCCCACAGGCTGTGGACGGGCGCGGCGCTCGCACCGCTCGGCTGGGCCGGCTACGTGCTGTGGGTGGGCCATCGCCGGGGTGATCCGCTCGGCGGCTATTTCACGGTGCAGCGGCTGTGGGGCTCGCGCTTCGACTTCGGACAGGGCGCGCTGCGGTTCACCGAGCACATGCTGCTGCACGGCACCCGGCTGCTCTTCCCGATGGCGCTGGTGATCACCGGGGTGAGCACGGTGCTCTTCGCGTTGCTGCTCGCGGACCGCGCCCCGCTGCCGCTGGTCGTCTACAGCGGGGTCCTGCTGCTGATCACGCTCGGCGGCTCCGGGTTCTTCGAGTCCAAGCCGCGCTTTCTGCTGCCCGCGTTCCCGCTGCTGATCGTGGTGGCGCGGGCACTGGTGCGAACAGCGAGAGCCCGGCCCTGGCACGCCGCCGTGGTGGCGGGTGCCCTGGCCGGGCTCTCCTTGAGCTATGGGGCCTATCTGGTGGTACTGGCCCGGTCGCCGCTGTAGCGGACGGGCCTACTCCTCGTCGTCCTCGGGCTTCTCCACGTCGTCGACGTCCTCCGCAAGACCGAGCTGCTCGACCAGCCACCGGTCGAACTCGATGGCGGCCCGCACCCAGCTGACGGTCGACGAGACGAAGTGCTCCAGGCTGACGCCCGTACCGATCAGCATCTGCGCCTCACCGATGAGGCGGACGGTGCCGTCGTCGTGCGTGTGGCTGTACACCTTGGGCCACAGGGTGCGCCGGTTCCAGTCGTCGATGGACTCCAGCAGCTGCGGCTTCTCGTCGATCTTGTGCGGCCGGTCGTAGAACGTCCGCACCGAGAAGACCTGCTGGTCACCCTCGCCGCGGAACATGAAGTACGTACGGAACTGCTCCCACGGCGCGACGAGGTCTCCCTCTTCGTCGACGAGGTGCTTGAGCTCCATCTGGTCCAGGAGCTGCTTCACGAGGTCCTGATCAGGAACCACGGGGCCCGCCGGTCCTTGCGGCTGTGGCTCGGGCTGGCCCCCGAAGTTCGGAATCGAGGACGGGTCGATGCTCACCGTGTTTTTCCCTTCGTACGGATTCCGCCATCCTCCCTCATCCGGGGAGGGGGGTGGCAACCCCCGACGGGTCGTGTCAGCCCTCGGCTGACTCGATCCGGTCATCCCGGCGGCCGTACCCGGTCACCTGGGCGGGCGTACTCCACCGAGTACCCCCACGGCCCTGGGCCCAGTACCGTCCGAAGGACCGGACCGGGAAAACCTCCGCCCCTTCCTGGTCGCCGGGAAAACCTCCGCCCCTCCCCGGTGCCAGGGAAAGCCCCGGCCCCCTTCCCCGGTCACCGGAAAAGGGGGCCGTACGCACGGCCGTACGCACCTGCCGGGCTCAAGCCGTCCGGCACCTGCGTTGCCTACAGCGTCTTGCCCGTCGCCGGGCCCACGAGCAGTCCGTCGCCGAACCTGTCCACCCGGACCGTGTCGCCGTCCTTGACCTCCCCGGCCAGGATCTCCCTGGCGAGGCGGTCGCCGATGGCGGTCTGGACGAGGCGGCGCAGCGGGCGCGCGCCGTACGCCGGGTCGTTGCCCTCGTCCGCGAGCCAGGCCAGGGCCTCGGGCGTGACGTCCAGGGCCAGGCGCCGTTCGGCCAGCCGCTTGGCGAGGCGGTCGATCTGGAGCTGCGCGATCCGCTGGAGTTCGTCCTTCTGCAGTGCCGAGAAGACGACCAGGTCGTCGAGCCGGTTGAGGAACTCCGGCTTGAAGGACGCCCGTACGACCTCCAGCACCTGCTCCTTCTTCTCCGCCTCGCCGAGGATCGGGTCCACCAGGAACTGGCTGCCCAGGTTCGAGGTGAGGATCAGGATGGTGTTGCGGAAGTCGACCGTACGGCCCTGTCCGTCCGTCAGCCGGCCGTCGTCCAGCACCTGCAGAAGGATGTCGAAGACCTCGGGGTGGGCCTTCTCGACCTCGTCCAGCAGTACGACGCTGTACGGGCGGCGGCGTACGGCCTCGGTGAGCTGGCCGCCCTCCTCGTAGCCGACGTACCCGGGCGGGGCGCCGACCAGCCGGGCGACGCTGTGCTTCTCGCTGTACTCCGACATGTCGATGCGGACCATCGCCCGCTCGTCATCGAAGAGGAAGTCGGCGAGCGCCTTGGCCAGCTCGGTCTTTCCGACGCCGGTGGGGCCGAGGAAGAGGAACGAGCCGGTCGGGCGGTCCGGGTCGGCGATACCGGCCCGGCTGCGGCGGACGGCGTCCGACACCGCGCGCACGGCCTCGCTCTGGCCGATGAGCCGCTTGCCGATCTCGTCCTCCATACGCAGCAGCTTCTGCGTCTCGCCCTCCAGGAGGCGTCCGGCGGGGATTCCGGTCCAGGAGGCAACGACGTCGGCGATGTCGTCGGAGCCGACCTCGTCCTTCACCATCGTGCCCTTGGCGGCCTCCTCCTCCGCCTCTGAGGCGGCCTCCAGCTCCTTCTCCACGCCCGGGATCTCGCCGTACAGCAGCTTGGACGCGGTGTCGAAGTCGCCGTCGCGCTGCGCCCGTTCGGCCTGGCCGCGCAGGTCGTCGAGCTTCTCCTTCAGCTCACCGACGCGGTTGAGGGACTGCTTCTCCTTCTCCCAGCGGGCGGTCAGGCCCCGCAGCTCCTCCTCCTTGTCGGCGAGGTCGCGGCGCAGCTTCTCCAGGCGCTCGCGCGAGGCGGCGTCGGTCTCCTTGTCGAGCGCCAGCTCCTCCATGCGCAGCCGGTCCACGACGCGCTGGAGCTCGTCGATCTCGACCGGGGACGAGTCGATCTCCATACGCAGCCGGGAGGCCGACTCGTCGACCAGGTCGATGGCCTTGTCGGGCAGGAAGCGGGAGGTGATGTACCGGTCGGACAGGGTGGCGGCGGCGACCAGCGCGCTGTCCGCGATCTGCACCTTGTGATGGGCCTCGTACCGGCCCTTGAGCCCGCGCAGGATCGCGATGGTGTCCTCGACGGTCGGCTCGGCGACCAGCACCTGCTGGAAGCGCCGCTCCAGCGCCGGGTCCTTCTCGATCCGCTCGCGGTACTCGTCGAGCGTGGTGGCGCCGACCATGCGCAGCTCACCGCGGGCCAGCATCGGCTTCAGCATGTTGCCCGCGTCCATGGCGGAGTCGCCGCCCGCACCCGCGCCCACGACGGTGTGCAGCTCGTCGATGAAGGTGATGATCTGCCCGTCGGAGTCCTTGATCTCGGCGAGGACGGTCTTCAGGCGTTCCTCGAACTCACCCCGGTACTTGGCGCCCGCGACCATGGCGCCCAGGTCCAGCGCGACCAGCCGCTTGTTCTTGAGGGACTCGGGCACGTCGCCCTTCACGATCCGCTGGGCGAGCCCCTCCACGACGGCGGTCTTGCCGACGCCGGGCTCACCGATGAGGACCGGGTTGTTCTTGGTACGGCGGGACAGCACCTGGACGACGCGGCGGATCTCCTGGTCCCGGCCGATGACCGGGTCGAGCTTGCCGTCGCGGGCAGCAGCGGTGAAGTCGGTGCCGAACTTCTCGAGCGCCTTGTACTGGCCCTCCGGATCCGGGGTCGTCACCCGGCGTCCTCCCCTGTTCTTCTGGAACGCGTCGAGGAGCTTTTTGGCGTCCGCCCCCTGCTGGGAGAGTACGTCGCCGGCGGCGCCCCCCTTCGCGGCGATGCCGATGAGCAGATGCTCGGTGGAGAGGTACTCGTCGCCGAGATCCTTGGCGCGCTTGCCCGCGTCGGCGATCACGGCGAGCAGCTCGCGGTTGGGCTGGGGCGGCGCGACGGTCGACCCGGTCACGCTGGGCAGACCGGCGAGCACCCGCTCGGCGCCGGCACGCACGGAGGCCTGGTCGGCGTCCACGGCGGCCAGCAGGTCGATGATGTTCTCGTTGTCCTGCCCCTCGAGCAGCGCGAGGAGCAGGTGGGCGGGGGTGAGGTCCGGGTGCCCCTGAGACACGGCCCTGTTGCTCGCCGCGTTGATCGCGTCCCGACTCCTGTTTGTCAGCTCGGCGTCCACGTTCGCGTTCTCCTCCTTGCGTCCCGCGCTCAGCTGAAGTCCTTCACTCTGACTAGAGCAACCTGCACAAAGTTGAGTCTATTCCACTCAAGGCAGTGGAGGGGAGAGAGAACGGCTAAGTTCCGGAGCCATGACCACGTACTCCGTAGACCCGGGCGCGCCCGACGCCTCATACCTCAGGTTCTGGCGGGAGAAGCACCTGTGCACGCTGACCACCCTCCGCCCGGACGGCAGCCCGCACGTCGTTCCGGTCGGAGTGACGTACGACCCCGAGGCGCGCCTCGCTCGGGTGATCACCAACAAGGCGAGCGCGAAGGTGGGGCATGTGACGGCCGCGGGGGCGGACGGGGCGCCGGTCGCGGTCTGCCAGGTGGACGGACGGCGGTGGGCGACGCTGGAGGGCCGGGCCTCGGTCTCGACGGATCCGGAGCGGATCGCGGAGGCGGAGCGGCGCTATGCCGAGCGCTACGGGCGGGCGCCGGGGCCGAACCCGTCACGGGTGGTGATCGAGATAGCCCTCACCCGGGCGCTGGGGCGCGGCTGACCCCGACCGCCGAGGGGTTCGCCGTGGACTGCCGGGACCCTAGTGATTTCAGCCACCGTCCATACCGGCCGATATCCGGAGATGTCCCGGAAAACTGCAGCGGCGTCACCGTGTTCAGGTCACGGTGACGCCGCTGCGGGGGGAAGCACCTGCGCGATGTGTTGCGACGGGGGAATCGCGTCAGGCACTGCGGGGGGTGGCTGAGATAGTCCTCACTGCCGGGCTCTCCGGCTCGGCCAGCTGGTGGTCACGCTGGTCCAGGTTCACAAAGATCATTCCGTACCGTATGGCGCACCTCACGGGCTGCGGCGCCCCCCGAGGCCGCCGCAGAAGCCGGTAGGCCCGCACGTCCTCTTCCTCGTCCCGGGTCACCACGACGGGCTCCCCGAACACGGTCACCATCAACGAATCACCGCTGTGGGGGATGGCGGTGACCAGGTCGATGAAGTGCCAGCCGGAGCGGTAGGCGGTGGCCATTTCCCGCCGGAACGAGCGGTCGTCGGGAGGAATGGTCACGTCAGCTCCCGGTACCGTCCGGCGTGGCCACGGATACCGTGGACACGGCTACCGCCGGCCATCTGCTGTCCGCCCGATCGTCGCCCTTCGCACCGGTGAGGCCACTCAGCACGCCGAGGGCCACAACGGCGGAGAAGGTGGCGACAAGTATCGATCGAAGCGCTCTCTTACTCATAGTCGGCTTCGTCCTCACTTGAAGGTCCCCTCTTCCCCCGTCGAATACGACGATGGCTCATTCGGGCACGTCATGGCCACACAATCGGTGCATCATGTTCCTGCATGTTCAGGACCCTGGGGGGTGGAGATTTGACAACGAATCGGACCAATGCGACACATCCCCATGCGGTGACCGAACTGTGTGAGGAAGGTGGCCGACTTTATGCCAATGCGCTGCGGGCGGGACGTATCGCACGCGCGGAGGTGGAGCCGGCTCCCTGCCTGATGGAATTCGCCCTGCTCCACCCCGATCCCGACGACCCGGAGTGGCTTCGGCCCACCCCTCCGGCGGTCGCCCTCGCCCAGCGGCTCAACCCCATAGAGCGGGAGATAGCCGAGCACCGGCGGCGGTCGATCGAACTGTCCCATGCATTCGAGCCATACATGGCCCTCAGCGCCCAGACGACGGCGGCCACGCACTCCATCTCGGTGCTGGAGGGCAGCGACCGCATCAACGCCGCGCTCGACCTGGCCACGGCCCAGTGCCGGACCGAGATGCTCACGGTCCAGCCGAGCAACCGCTTCTCCGAACGCACCTTCATCCAGGGGCTGGAGCGCGACCGCCCGCTGATCGAACGTGGTGTGCGGATCCGGACGCTCTATCAGCACACGGCCCGCTACAACCCCGAGAAGCTGTCCTACGTGGAGCGGTTCATCGACGGCAAGGTCGAGTACCGCACCATCGACGAACTGGTGGAGCGTCTCATCATCTGCGACGAGACCGTCGCCTTCATCCCCACCCGCGACGACCAGCAAGTCGCGCTGGAACTGCGCCACCCGGGACTCATCCGCTACTTGATCAAGGTCTTCGAGTTCATGTGGAACCGTGCGGTCCCGCTCAGCGTGGGCGCCCCGTACGAGACCGCCCCCGACGGTCTCACGGACATCCAGCACTCGATCGCCAAACTCCTCGTCGAGGGCCATGTCGACGAGGCCATCGCCCGCCGGCTGGGCATGAACGTGCGCACCTGCCGCGCCCACATAGCCAAGCTGGCCACGGCCCTCGGCAGCGGCAGCCGCGCCCAACTCGGCTACCTCATAGCGCAGTCGGGCATCCTGAGCCAGGATCATATGGTTCCGGGGCAAGATCATCCCCAGTGACGGGGCATCCTGCGACACCTGATGACGCCGAATCGGCCCCCTGTCCGGTCGACTTCGGTCTGCTGCACCCGGCCGTCACGGACACAAGCAGGCCGGAGCCCGTCGCCCCGGCCGTCGCCCTTCAGCGGCTACTGCAGACCTCGGCGGAACGTATCGCGTCGAGCGCAGGCGCGAGGAGAGGCCGGCCGGGACCTTCGAGACGCTCATGCGGATCGACGGCCGGCTCACGGGAGCCGCGGACACCCCCGCGATCACCGTGCTCAGCGGCCTCGACGGCATCAACCTCGCCCTCGCCCGGGCCATGACCACGGCCTCCGGCGAACTCCTCGCCATCCAGCCCCACACCAGCCACACCCGTCCGGCGCCCGAGATCCACGCCGTGGCCCTGTCGCGCGACCAGGCACTGCTCGACCGCGGCGGCCGCATCCGCACCCTCTGCCGGCACACACTGCGGCACGCACGCGCCCATGGTGCTTGCCCGTTACGAACGGCTCAGCGGCGACGCGGAGGCCCGCATCCTGGACGAGGTCACGGAGCGGCTCCTCACAGTGGACCGCGCGTCGCTTTCATCCCCGCGAGCCGGGACCGCAGGCTCGCCCTGGAAGTCCGCCGCCCGGCCCTCGTCGGCTCCTTCGTGACGGTCTTCGACCGCCTGTGGCGGCTCGCCGCACCCATGTCCCCGAGGCCGGCCCTCGCCCCTCCTCCGACGGCATCACACCACGCCGGCGTGCCATCGCGGACCTGCTCGTCGAGGGCCACACCGACACCGTCATCGCCGACCGGCTCGGCATGAACGTCACGGCCCGAGTCCTCCCCCAAGTTCTCGACTTCTCCCCCCATTCTCGGCTTCGCTCGACCGGGGGACCCCCATGAGCAGGGAGGTACCCCCACCGCCAAGCTCGCGGCCACCCTGGGCAGCGGGAGCAGGGCGCAACTCGGTCACCTCATAGGCCGGTCGGGGATTCTGGAACACCAGGAGCGGTGACCCGGAGAAGTTCCGGCGCGCGCAGGGGACCGTCCAGGCCCGCCTGAGCGATGCGGACGCCGAGCTGGGCACGGCTCGCCGCGCCCAGGGTCTCCGAGAGGCGGGCGATGTGCGCGCGGCACGTACGGACGCTGATACCGAGGCGTTCGGCGACCACCGCGTCCTGGTGACCCTCGGCGAGCAGCGCCGCGATGGAGCGCTCCCGGTGGGTGATGCCGTCGATGCCCGTCTCCGGGAGCGGGGAGGTGAGCGGGACCGCCAGGCGCCACAGGCGCTCGAAGACCGTCACCAGATACTCGATCACCGCCGGATGGCGCAGCTCCAGCGCGATCGTGCGGTCCGGGTTCGCCGGGATGAAGGCGACCGAGCGGTCGAAGACGATCAGGCGCTCGGGCACCTCGTCCAGGGTGCGCGCCTGAGCCGCGTCCCCCATCATCTCCATGTAGTTGTGCAGGCCCTGGCCGTGCCGGGCCACGTGCGTGTACAGGTCGCGCATGCGGACGCCCCGGCGGCGCATCTCCATCGCCCGGTGCAGTCCCTCGGAGAGTTCGTCCTCCCGGCGGATACCACCCGGCTGCACCGTCAGCACCTCGGACGTGCACCGCTCCGTCGCCTCGTCCATGGCGGCGCGGATCCGCGACAGCCCGTCCAGGACGCGGATCGCCGCGCCCTCCGCCGGGCCGCGCTCACAGCCGCCGAGCCCGGCGTACCACTCGACCGCGGCCACCGCCGTACCGACCCGCGCCTGGCTCGCGCTGACCTCCTCGTGCACTCCGCGCAGCAGCCGGGTCATGACCTCCTGCGGGGCGGTCGGCACCAGCCAGTCCATGTCGTCGGGGTCCGGGTGCAGCAGTGCCAGCTCCAGCAGGCAGGGCACCGGCTCGGCATCGGCGCGGGGCACCCGGCCCCGGCGTACGGCCCGGGAGTACACGCGGTTCCCGGCCTCGCAGAGCCGGTCAGCGCCGTGCGGATGCGCATCCGTCCCGTGCCCGGCCATCTTCCACCCCTGGCTCCAGCGTCCTGCGCGATACAGCTCACCAGCGACGTCCCTCACGCGCGCCGGGACCCTCACTCGTTTGCGCCGCGCCCCGCACGCCTTCGCAGCGCAACTATGCGCGGACCCGCCCGCCTCCGCAACACGGCTCCGCCGCCCCAACGCCCCGCATTCACCGGGAACATCCCGGATTCTTCCCACCTCCGGAAGTTCCGTTGCAGCAAGTTGACGGAGGTGGCGCCCGCACCCCGGCCCACGATCGTGTGCGCAACCGGAAATCACCGAGTGATCGGGGTGTTACGTGCCGCACTTAACGTCAGGCCATGGCGGACATATTTGACGCGTACGCGTTGGCCGACGCGTGGGACGAGATGTTTGAGCGGCCGGGTGAAGTCAGGACCGCCTATGAACCGGTACTGGCCGCACTGCAGCCGATCGAGCCGGGTGAACTGCGGTTCAGGGCCGACCAGATGGCCCGTGCCTTCACCGACCGCGGAGTGACGTACGCCTTCGCGGGCGAGGAGCGACCCTGGCCGCTGGACCTGGTGCCGAGGATCCTGGACGCCCTGGAGTGGGACCTGATCCGGCGCGGAGTCGCCCAGCGGGTACGGGCGTTGGAGGCCTACCTGGCGGACGCCTACGGGCCCTGCCGCGCCTTCGAGGACGGGGTGGTGCCCTGGCGGCTGCTGCTCAACTCCCCCCATTTCCACCGGGCGGCGCACGGGGTGGAGCCACCGGGCGGGGTGCGCATCCACGTCGCCGGCATCGACCTGGTGCGCGACGAGCAGGGCGATTTCAGGGTGCTGGAGGACAACGTACGGGTGCCGTCCGGGGTGTCGTACGTCATCGAGAACCGGCGCGCGATGACCCGTGTCTTCCCCTCGCTCTTCGCGGAGCAGCACGTCGTGCCCGTGGACGGCTACCCGCAGAAACTGCTGGCCGCGCTGCGGGCGGCGGCACCCGACGGGGTGGGCGACCCGCGGGTGGTCGTACTCACCCCCGGGCCCAACAACGCGGCCTACTTCGAACACGCCCTGCTGGCCCGGCTGATGGGTGTGCAACTGGTCGAAGGGCACGATCTGGTCTGCCGCGGCAATCGGGTGTGGATGCGGACAACCCGGGGCGAAATGCCGGTCCATGTCGTATACCGACGGCTCGACGACGACTTCCTCGATCCGCTGCACTTCCGGCCCGACTCCGTGATCGGCTGCCCGGGCATCATGAGCGCGGCGACGGCCGGAAACGTCACCCTCGCGAACGCCGTCGGCAACGGCATCGCGGACGACAAGCTGCTCTATACCTACGTACCCGATCTGATCCGGTACTACCTCGGCGAGGAACCGATTCTGCCGAATGTGGAGTCGTACCGTCCGGACGAGCCGGGCCAGTTGGAGGCGGTGCTCGACCAGATCGACCAGCTCGTCATCAAACCGGTCGACGGGGCCGGCGGCCAGGGCATCGTCATCGGACCCAAGGCCGACGCCGGAACGCTGGAGCGCACCCGCAGGGCCGTCGCTGCCGATCCGCGCGGCTGGATCGCGCAGCGGCCCGTGGCCCTGTCCACCTCACCCACCCTGGCGGGCGAGCGCATGGCGCCGCGCCATATCGATCTGCGCCCGTTCGCCGTGAACGACGGCACAGACGTCTGGGTACTGCCCGGCGGCCTCACCCGTGTCGCGCTCCAGGAGGGCAACCTCATCGTCAACTCCAGCCAGGGCGGCGGCTCCAAGGACACCTGGGTGCTCGCGGAGGGCCCGGCCCAGCCGCCCACCGTCGTGGCCGACGTCCCCCCGCCCGAGAAGGCACCGCGACAGCTCGGACCCGACGGCACCCCCGCCGTCGTACAGGAAGGAGCACAGCAGTGAACGATGTGATCCTCTCCCGGATAGCCGAGGCCCTCACCTGGACGGGCCGCTACGTCGAGCGGGCGGACGCGACGGGCCGCATTCTCGACGCGTATCTGCACCGCCTGCTCGAGGACCCCTGGCGCGACGAGGACGCGGCCTGCCGGTCGCTGTACGCGATCCTGGGCGTGGACGCCGGTGACCGGCCGGTGGACATGCAGCAGGTGCTGGAGCAGCTGGCCTTCGACGCGCGCTCGACGGGCTCGATCGAGGGCGCGCTCGGCGCGGCACGCCTGAACGCCCGCAGTGCACGGGAAGCCGTCTCGTCCGAGATGTGGGAGTGCCTGAACTCCACCTGGCACGCGCTCGCCGACCAGCGGACGGCCGCGCGCCGCACGGGCCCGTACGCATACCTGGAGCTGGTGCGCCGCCGCGCGGCCCTGTTCTTCGGCCTGGCCGACTCCACGATGAGCCGGGACGACAGCTGGCGGTTCGTGGTGCTCGGCCGGAGCCTGGAGCGGGTGGACATGACGGTCCGGCTGCTGGCCGTACGGGTCCTCGACGCCGCCCATGCCCCGGACTGGCCGACGCTGCTGAGCGCGAGCGGCGCGGACGAGGCGTACGCGCGGACGTACAGCGGCTTCGGCGACACCCCGCGCGTCGCTGAATTCCTGCTCCTGGACCGAGCGTTCCCGCGTTCGGTGCTGCACGCGCTGACGACGGCCGAGGAGTGCCTGGAGGCACTGGGCCGGCCCCGCCAGGACCCCGCGCGCCGCCCGATCGGCCGGATGCGCACCCGCCTCGAATACCTGGACTCGCTCGCCCTGGAGGACGGGCTGCCGATGCTGCTGCGGGACCTGCAACAGGCGTGCATGGCCTCCGCGGACGCCGTGGCGGAGAAGTTCTTCCCGTACCAGGGGCCCGTCGAGTGGGCCCAGGAAGGAGCGTGAGGCAGCCGTGGCACGCCGACTCCGCATCAAGCACACGACGCGCGTCTCGTACGCACAGCCCGCGGCCTCGTCGCACAACGAGGTCCGTATGACGCCCCTGACCCTGCCCGGCCAGACGACGCTGGACGCCCGCGTCCTGGTCAACCCGTCGACCCCGACGTGGTCGTACTGGGACTACTGGGGCACCCAGGTGACGGGCTTCGACCTGATGGAACCCCACGACCACCTGACGATCACGGCCTCCAGCCTGGTGGAGACGGTGCCCACGGACGGGCCATCGGTGCCGCCCACCTGGCCGGAGCTGCGCGAGGCGACGGCGAACTCGCGTCTCCTGGAGTACGCGACGCCGACCCCCCGCACGGCGATCCCACAGGAACTCCTCGACCACGCCCGTGAGACGGCAGCGGGCCTGGATCCGCACGAGACGGCCACAGCGGTGTCGGCGCTGGTCGCGGACAGGGTGTCGTACGTCCCCGGCGCGACCGGCGTCAACACGAGCGCGGCGCAGGCGTGGGAGCAGGGCGCCGGAGTCTGCCAGGACATCACCCACCTCACGTCGGCGATGCTGCGCGGCCTCGGCCTGCCGACCCGCTATGTCTCCGGCTACCTCCACCCGGAACGCGAGGCCGAGCTCCACCGCCCGGTGGCCGGCCAGAGCCATGCATGGATCGAGTACTGGGCCGGCGACTGGACGGGCTATGACCCCACGAACCGCACCCGCGCCGACGGGTCACACGTGGTGGTGGGGCGCGGTCGCGACTACGACGACGTCACCCCGCACAAGGGGGTGTACCGAGGCGTGGCCGGGGGCCCGCCCGAGGTGACGGTGGAGTTCACGCGGGTGGCGTGAAACCCTCCCCGTACTGAGCGAACGGGCGGGCGGGCATCCGGTGCCCGCCCGGGCCCCACCCGCTACTTCAGGCCGATCGCCGCGCAGGCCGCCTTGTACTTCGCGGTGCAGATGTCCTTGACGGTGTAGATCTCGTCCGTGATCACCGTGTCCTTGATGTTGTCCTTGGTGAGGGCGACCACCGGCACCAGCATCGACGGGATCTTCGTCTCCGTCGGGCTGTCGACCTTGTCGCGGGTGAGCGCGTCGAACTCGATGGAGCGGCCCTGGACCTTGGCCACCGCCATCTCCGCGGCGTTGTTCGCCTCCTGCGGGTACGACTTGTACACGCTCATGTACTGCTCGCCCGCGACGATCCGCTGCACCGCGTCCAGAGCCGCGTCCTGTCCGGTCACCGGCGGGACGGTGTTGATGCCCGCCTCCTTCATCGCGTCGATGACGGCACCGGCCATGCCGTCGTTCGCGGAGTAGACCGCCGCGATGTTGTTCAGCCCGATGGCCCGGATCGCCTCGGCCATGTTCGCCTTGGCGTTCTCCGGCTTCCAGTCCTTGGTGTCGTACGTCTTGACGATGTTGACCTTGCCGTTGAGCTCGCTCAGCGCGCCCTTCTTGAACTGCGCAGCGTTCGGGTCGGTCGGCGAGCCGTTCATCATGACGATCTTGCTGGTCGAGGCCTTGGTGCCGAGCGCCTCGACGAGCGCGCGGCCCTGCACCTGGCCGACCAGTTCGTTGTCGAAGGAGATGTAGGCGTCGATCGGGCCCTGCGCGAGCCGGTCGTAGGCGATGACCGGGATACCGGCGTCCTTGGCCTTCTTCACGCCCGGCGCGATGGCCTTGGAGTCCACCGCGTCCACCAGGAGCACATCCACCTTGTCGGCGATCATCTGGTCGAGCTGCGCGCTCTGCTTGGCCGCGTCCGCGTCGGCGTTGGCGTAGACCACCTTGCCCTTGTTGCTGGTGAGGGACAGCACCTGCTTCCTGATGATGGGGTAGTCGAACTTGTCGTACCGAGGGTTCTCCTTCTCGGGCAGAAGGAGCCCCACCGTGATGTCGTTGCCCTTCTTCGGGGTCGCGGAGCTGCTGCTCCCGCCGACTCCGTCGATGACGCCGCACGCGGCGAGCGAGACGGCCGACACGGAAGCGGCCAGGGCTATGGCCGTACGACGCACAGCGGTCCTACGGGTGGTACGAGCAATCACATCAGGTGCCTTCCGGGCGGGGGAGCAGCATTGCGACCCAGGTGGCTGAAAGCCAACGCGGCGACGGTATGCAGCGTCAAGGACTACGGGTTAACGAGATGGCAACAGCATCTCTGTAGAAGTCAAGTGAAGACCAAGAGAGTCTGGTGCGGGGGAGTTTCCCAAACCTTCGTTCGATGAAGATTCCGCCCGTCGCCTGCACCCTTCCGGCGACCGACGGTCAGTCAACTCCATTGGCACACGGGAGTGTTCATCCGGTCACTCGGAGTGATCAAGGTCACACGCCTCCGCGTCCGTCACGCACTCGCTTGAGGAGGTGGACCGGCCGACGGCCTGAGCGGACCCTGAGCCACAGCGCAAGGGGCCCGGAGATCTCCCGACCTCCGGGCCCCTCCAGCCAGTAGCTGTCAGTCCGACGTCTGCTGCCGCTTGGGCCGCCACACCACCAGCGCGCTGGTCTGCTGGACCTCCTGGTACGGCACCAGGTCGCGGCGGTACGAGGCGTGCACCGCCGCCTCGCGCTGGCGCATCGCCACCGCCGCGCCGTCCAGCGCGTCCTGAAGCTCCGCGACACGGGACTGGAGCGCGGCGACCTGGTTCTCCAGTTCGATGATGCGCTTGATGCCGGCCAGGTTGATGCCTTCGTCCTGCGACAACTGCTGCACCTGGCGGAGCAGTTCGATGTCGCGGGCCGAGTAGCGCCGCCCCCGGCCCGCGGTGCGGTCCGGGGACACGAGCCCCAGGCGGTCGTACTGGCGCAGCGTCTGCGGGTGCAGACCGGAGAGCTGGGCCGCCACCGAGATGACGTAGACCGGGGTCTCCTCGGTCAGTTCGTACGGGTTGCGTCGACGGCCGTCCATCTCGTCATGCTCCCTTCGCGGCCTGGAACAGCTCCGCCCGCGGGTCCTCGCCCGCCGTTGCCTCGCGATACGCCTCCAGCGCGTCACGAGCCTTCCCCGACAGGTCCGTGGGGACACTCACCTCGACGGTGACCAGCAGGTCGCCGCGGGTGCCGTCCTTGCGGACCGCACCCTTGCCCCGGGCGCGCATCGTGCGCCCGTTGGGCGTGCCCGGGGGCAGCTTCAGCGTCACCGGGGGACCGCCGAGGGTGGGCACCCGGATGTCGGCGCCGAGCGTCGCCTCCGCGAACGTCACCGGCACGGTCACCGTCAGGTTGTCGTCCTTGCGGCCGAAGACGGGGTGCGGATCCACGTGTACGACGACGTACAGGTCGCCGGCCGGGCCGCCCCGCTCGCCCGGTGTGCCCTTGCCGCGCAGCCGGATGCGCTGCCCGTCGGACACCCCGGCCGGGATGCGGACCTGCATCGTCCGCGACGACTTCGCCCGTCCGCTGCCCTTGCAGACCTCGCACGGGTTCTCCGCGATCAGACCGCGGCCCTTGCAGTCCGGGCAGGGGTCCGTGAGGGAGAAGCCTCCCCCGGAGCCCCGGGCCACCTGGCCGGTGCCGACGCAGGTCGGGCACACGCGCGGCGTGCCGTTCTTGTCGCCGGTGCCCGAACAGGCCTTGCAGGGCGCCTGCGAGGACATGCGCAGCGGTACGGTCGCGCCGTCCACCGCTTCGGTGAAGCTCAGCGTGACCTCGGACTCGATGTCCTGGCCGCGCCGCGGCTGCGTACGCGTGCCCGCGCCGCCGCCGCGGTTGAACAGGCCCCCGAAGACGTCACCGAGACCACCGCCGAAACCCCCTCCGGCGCCGCCGCTCTGGCTACCGCCGAAGAGGTCCCCCAGGTCGAAGTTGAAGGAGCCGCCCGCCCCGGGTCCGGGACGGAAGCCGCCGTTGCCGAAGAGGGCGCGGGCCTCGTCGTACTCCTTGCGCTTCTTGGGGTCGCCGAGGACGTCGTTCGCCTCGGAGATCTCCTTGAAACGCTCCTCCGCCTTGGCGTTGCCCTTGTTGGCGTCCGGGTGGAACTCGCGGGCAAGCTTCCGGTACGCCTTCTTGATCTCGGCCTCGGTGGCGTCCTTGGGGACGCCGAGGACC
Source organism: Streptomyces sp. NPDC001634 (assembly GCF_040298185.1). Classification (NCBI taxonomy): domain Bacteria; kingdom Bacillati; phylum Actinomycetota; class Actinomycetes; order Kitasatosporales; family Streptomycetaceae; genus Streptomyces; species Streptomyces sp. NPDC001634. The sequence goes on from NZ_JBEOZU010000018.1 coordinate 125,747, forward strand.
TTGTAGAAGTCCTTCTCGATGAAGTCCTTGGTGCTCATCCCCGACGCCCCTCCTTCCCTACGCCTCGTTGGTGTACGTCAGCCCTCGTCCGGGCCACCGCTCTCCTTGTCGTCGCCCGCCTCGGCCGTCTCCTCGGCCTTGACCGTGTGCGCCCCCGGCTGCGGTTCGGCCACGGCCACCCGCGCGGGGCGGATGGTGCGCTCGCCGATCCGATACCCGGGCTGCAGAATCGCCACGCACGTCGTCTCCGTGACGTCCGGCGCGTACGAGTGCATCAGGGCCTCGTGGATCGTCGGGTCGAAGGGCTCGCCCTCCTTGCCGAACTGCTGCAGACCCATCTTCGCCGCGACGGTCTCCAGCGACTCGGCGACGGACTTGAAGCCGCCGACGAGTTCGCCGTGGTCCCGCGCGCGGCCGATGTCGTCGAGCACGGGCAGGAGCTCGGTCAGGAGGTTCGCGATGGCGATCTCCTTGACCGTGATCCGGTCGCGTTCGACGCGGCGACGGTAGTTCTGGTATTCGGCCTGGAGACGCTGGAGGTCCATCGTGCGCTCGTTCAGAGCCGTGCGCACCTGGTCCAACTGCGCCGTCAGACCGGCGGTCTGTGCGTTTGCGTCCCCCGCCGGGGCCGCCGCCTCCTTCGCAGAGGAGGAGGCGGCCTGCGGCTCGGCGTCATCAGGGGTGGCGCCGGAGGGGACGTCGGGCTTCTCCTCGAAGCCCGGGGTCTCCTCCGTCACGCGGCACCGTCCTTACGGTCCTCGTCGACGATCTCGGCGTCGACGACGTCGTCGTCGGCCTTCGCCTGGCCGGCACCGGCGTCACCGGCACCGCCCGCGGCCTGCGCGGCCTGGGCGTCGGCGTACATGGCCTGGCCGAGCTTCTGCGAGACGGCCGCGACCTTCTCCGTGGCGGTACGGATCTCCGCCGTGTCCTCGCCCTTCAGCTTCTCCTTGAGCTCCTCGACGGCGGTCTCGACCTCGGTCTTGATCTCGCCCGGGACCTTGTCCTCGTTGTCCTTGAGGAACTTCTCGGTCTGGTAGACGAGCTGCTCGCCCTGGTTGCGGGTCTCGGCGGCCTCGCGGCGGCGGTGGTCCTCCTCCGCGTACTGCTCGGCCTCCTGGCGCATCCGGTCGACCTCGTCCTTCGGGAGCGAAGAGCCGCCGGTGACGGTCATCTTCTGCTCCTTGCCCGTGCCGAGGTCCTTCGCCGTGACGTGCATGATGCCGTTGGCGTCGATGTCGAAGGACACCTCGATCTGCGGGACACCGCGCGGGGCCGGCGGCAGACCGGTCAGCTCGAACATGCCGAGCTTCTTGTTGTACGCCGCGATCTCACGCTCGCCCTGGTAGACCTGGATCTGCACGGACGGCTGGTTGTCCTCGGCCGTGGTGAAGATCTCGGACCGCTTGGTCGGGATCGTGGTGTTGCGCTCGATGAGCTTGGTCATGATGCCGCCCTTGGTCTCGATACCGAGGGACAGCGGGGTCACGTCGAGGAGCAGGACGTCCTTGACCTCACCCTTGAGGACACCGGCCTGGAGCGAGGCGCCGATGGCGACGACCTCGTCCGGGTTCACGCCCTTGTTGGCCTCCTTGCCGCCGGTCAGCTCCTTGACGAGCTCGGCGACGGCGGGCATACGGGTCGAGCCACCCACGAGGACGACGTGGTCGATCTCGCCGATGGAGATGCCGGCGTCCTTGATGACGTTGTGGAACGGCGTCTTGCAGCGCTCCAGGAGGTCGGCCGTCAGCTGCTGGAACTGAGCCCGGGTGAGCTTCTCGTCCAGGTGCAGCGGGCCCTCGGCGGACGCGGTGATGTAGGGCAGGTTGATCGAGGTCTCGGTGGACGAGGACAGCTCGATCTTGGCCTTCTCGGCGGCCTCACGGAGGCGCTGGAGGGCCATCTTGTCCTTGCCGAGGTCCACGCCGTGGCCGGCGGCGAACTGCTTGACCAGGTAGTCGACGATGCGCTGGTCCCAGTCGTCACCACCGAGGTGGTTGTCACCGTTGGTGGCCTTCACCTCGACGACGCCGTCACCGATCTCCAGGAGGGACACGTCGAAGGTGCCGCCACCGAGGTCGAAGACGAGGATGGTCTGGTCGTCCTTGTCGAGGCCGTAGGCGAGGGCGGCCGCGGTGGGCTCGTTGACGATGCGCAGGACGTTGAGGCCCGCGATCTCACCGGCCTCCTTGGTGGCCTGCCGCTCGGAGTCGTTGAAGTAGGCGGGGACGGTGATGACCGCGTCGGTCACCTTCTCACCCAGGTACGCCTCGGCGTCCCGCTTCAGCTTCTGCAGGATGAACGCGGAGATCTGCTGCGGGTTGAAGTCCTTCCCGTCCAGCTGGATCTTCCAGTCGGTGCCCATGTGACGCTTGACGGAGCGGATGGTCCGGTCCACGTTGGTGACCGCCTGGCGCTTCGCCACCTCACCGACCAGCACCTCGCCGTTCTTGGCGAAGGCGACGACGGACGGCGTGGTCCTGGCGCCCTCGGCGTTGGTGATGACGGTGGGCTCGCCGCCCTCCAGAACGCTGACGACGGAGTTAGTCGTGCCCAGGTCGATGCCGACCGCACGTGCCATTGTGATTCCTCCAGCTGACTTGAGTGGAACGGACTCAAGTGTGCACGACCCTCACCGCTGGGTCAACAGAGCTGAGTCGCCTCGACTCAAGTCTTATCCGCTCCTTACACGCAAGCGGCTGCTGACCTGCGACGATTCGGCGCGTCGGGGAGGTCGTACGGAGATATCAGGTTGACGAGGGGCTCCGTACACCGGGACACGGAGGAGGGCGAGCACGGCCACCAGGGCCCCTGCGGCCACCCACAGCACCGCAGTCCCGCCGATCCACCCGGCGTGCACGAGCACCCCGACGAGCACCCCCGAGAAGGCCCCGGCACCCAGGACGACGGTCACGCCCTGCGGGGTGAGCCCGAGCCGCCGCAGCCGGTGCGCGAGGTGGTCGGGGCCGCCGCGCCCCCGCGACCGCCCGGCCGGCCGCCGGGGGAGGGCGACGAGGAGGGCGAGGACGGCGTCGGCGCTCGCGACGGCGGTGAGCGCGAACAGCACGCCCACGCTGGACACCGCGTCGTACCCGCTCCGGGTGAGCACGGCGGCCGAAGCGAGCACGAAGCCGGTGAAGAGGGAACCGCAGGCCCCCAGGCCGATCCGCGCGGGTCGCGGCCAGCCGTGCAGAAGGAACCCGGTGAGGGCGGCAGCGAGCACGCTCAGCAGCACCACGAGCCCGTCCATCACCTCGACGGCCGCGCACACACCCACTCCGAACGCGGTGATCACGCCCACGGTTCCCGCCGGCCCGTCCGCGCGGTCGAGCCCCTTGAACGCAAGGGCGACGAAGACGATCCAGCCCACCGCCGCGAGCCCGGCGGCCGGCCCGATGTCGTCGTACGGCACCACACAGGCCGCGGCCACGGCCGTACCGGCGGCCAGGAACCGCGTCCTCAGCCGCCATACGTCGGCGACCAGTCCGAGCGCGGCGACGGCCGCCGAGGCGATGAGCAACTGGCCGACGGACCCGAGCGGGGCGTTCCCCGTCCGGTCGCCCACCACGGCGACGGCCCCGGTGGAAAGGACGACGGCCACTCCCCCGAGCAACGGCACCGGCCGCGCCCGCCGGTCCGGGCCGGCCGACCCTTGTCGGACGAGCCCGGCCCTCAGTGCGGCCGCCCTGAGCAGCGCCGCGAGCACGGAGGCGAGGAGGAGGGCGCTGACGGCGGCGGCGATCCCGTAGAACACGGCCCTAAGCTAAAGCCGAATGTCATGATTTGCGATGAATGACAGCTATGCCACGCCGTGCCGCGGCACGGTCGAGCAGGCTCACCTCAGCGACGCAGATCACCGCACGGCTGGCTACAGTGCAGCGAAAGATAGGGGTAGTCTCAGACGGACTGCATAAGTTACCGCTTAGTAATTAACTTCGAAACACCGCCTCGCAGGCCCGAGGAGCCCCCATGCAACTCGCCGCGATCATCGTGTCGCTGGTTCTGACCGTGGTCGGCGTTGCGCTGCTGGCACGCGCCGTCGGTCAGTTCGTCCGGTATTTCAAACTCGGCCAGCCGGTCCCCGCCGGCAGCCGGACCGACAACCCCTACCAGCGCAGTGTGACGCTGGTGAGGGAGTTCCTCGGCCACACACGGATGAACCGGTGGGGCATCGTGGGCGTCGCGCACTGGTTCGTGGCCGTCGGCTTCCTCACCCTGCCGCCGACCCTCGCCCAGGCGTTCGGCCAGCTCTTCCAGGCGGACTGGACGCTGCCGGTCATCGGTGACTTCCTGCCGTTCGAGATGTACACCGAGTTCATCGGTGTGATGACGGTCCTCGGCATCGTCGTCCTGATGACCATCCGGCTGCTGAGTCTGCCCTCGCGGCCCGGCCGCAAGTCCCGGTTCGCGGGCTCCAAGTCCGGTCAGGCGTACTTCGTCGAGTACGTCATCCTCACCATCGGTCTTGCCATCTACACCCTGCGCGGCCTCGAGGGCGCCCTGCACCACGTGGAGCACTACGAGGCCGGGTACTTCGCCTCGTACCCGCTGGTCCTCGCCTTCAAGGGCCTCGGCCTGAGCACGCTGCAGAACCTGGTCTACCTGGTCGCGATGATCAAGATCAGCGTCTCCTTCATCTGGATGATCGTGGTCTCGCTCAACACCAACATGGGTGTGGCCTGGCACCGCTTCCTCGCCTTCCCGAACATCTGGTTCAAGCGCAACGCCACCGGTGAGACGGCGCTGGGCGCGCTGCAGCCGATGACCTCGGGCGGCAAGCCGATCAACTTCGAGGACCCGGGCGAGGACGACGTCTTCGGCGTCTCCCAGGTCGAGCAGTTCTCCTGGAAGGGCCTGCTGGACTTCTCCACCTGCACCGAGTGCGGCCGCTGCCAGTCCCAGTGCCCGGCCTGGAACACCGGCAAGCCGCTCTCCCCGAAGCTGCTGATCATGTCGCTGCGCGACCACGCGCACGCCAAGGCCCCGTACCTGCTGGCCGGCGGCGGCAAGACCATGGAGGGCGAGGAGAAGGCCTCCGAGGAGCAGCTTGCCTCGGTGCCTGCGGCAGCGCTGGCCGAGGCCGAGCGCCCGCTGATCGGCACCGTCGAGGAGAACGGCGTCATCGACCCGGACGTCCTGTGGTCCTGCACCACCTGCGGCGCCTGCGTCGAGCAGTGCCCGGTCGACATCGAGCACGTCGACCACATCGTCGACATGCGCCGCTACCAGGTCATGATCGAGTCCAGCTTCCCCTCCGAGGCGGGCACGATGCTCAAGAACCTGGAGAAGAAGGGCAACCCCTGGGGCCTGGCCAAGAAGCAGCGCCTGGAGTGGACCAAGGAAGTCGACTTCGAGGTCCCGGTCGTCGGCCAGGACATCGAGGACCTCACCGAGGTCGAGTACCTGTACTGGGTCGGCTGCGCCGGCGCCCTGGAGGACCGCGCCAAGAAGACCACCAAGGCCTTCGCCGAGCTGCTGCACATCGCGGGCGTCAAGTTCGCGATCATGGGCGGCGACGAGAAGTGCACCGGTGACTCCGCCCGCCGTCTGGGCAACGAGCCCCTCTTCCAGGAGCTCGGCATGGAGAACGTCATGGCACTGAACATGGCGTTCGGCGAGGAGCTGGACGACGACGGCAAGGTCACGCCCGAGTCGAAGAAGCCGAAGTCGGCGAAGAAGATCGTCGCCACCTGCCCGCACTGCCTCAACACGATCGGCAACGAGTACCCGCAGCTCGGCGGCGACTACGAGGTCATCCACCACACCCAGCTGCTGCAGCACCTGGTCGACGAGGGCAAGCTGATCCCGGTCACCCCGGTCGAGGGCATCATCACCTACCACGACCCGTGCTACCTGGGCCGCCACAACAAGATCTACACGCCCCCGCGCGAGATCATCGCCAGCGTCCCGGGCCTGCGCAACGAGGAGATGCACCGCCACAAGGAGCGCGGCTTCTGCTGCGGCGCCGGTGGTGCCCGGATGTGGATGGAGGAGCGGATCGGCAAGCGCATCAACAACGAGCGCGTCGACGAGGCCCTCTCCCTGAACCCGGACATCGTCTCCACCGCCTGTCCGTTCTGCCTGGTCATGCTGACCGACTCGGTCAACGGCAAGAAGAACGATGGCAAGGCCAAGGAGTCCATCCAGGTGGTGGACGTCGCCCAGCTGCTCCTCGACTCCGTGAAGACGCCGGTCGACCCGGCGGGCCAGGCGGAGACGGAGAGCGAGCCGGAGCCGGAGCCGGTGAAGTAACCGGCCGGATCACCCGGATCACCCGGATCACTACGAGCGACGCCCCTGCGCCCTTTCCGGGCGCGGGGGCGTCGTTGTGTCGTTGTGTCGTTGTTCCGCGCGCGGGGCAGCGTGGTGTGCCGGGCGCGGGGCAGCGTGGTGTGCCGGGCGCGGGGCAGCGTGGTGTGCCGGGCGCGCGGCGGCCTATTCGCTCTTGGGCCCTGCCTGCTGCACCACGTCGAAGGACCAGAGGGTGGAGCCGGAGGCCGCAGGCCTGGGCCGCTCCCCGCCTTCGCCGGCGCCCTGGTGGGCCGCCTTCATCGGGCCCTCGAGCCAGGCCTGGAACGACTCTTCGTCACGCCACCGCGTGTAGACCAGGTAGTTGTCCGTGCCTTCGACCGGGCGAAGGAGTTCGAACCACTCGAAGCCGTCGGAGCTCTCGACCGCATGGGCCCGGGAGGCGAACCGCTTCTCCAGGGTTTCCCGCTGCTCGGCAGGGACGGTCAGGACATTGATTTTTACTACGCTAGGCACATGACACCTCTCGTCAAACGGGGCCCCGACTGGACCCCTAATCTGGACCATGTGCGCGCAGTGTCCTACATCCGACAGTCAAGGAAGCGTGAGGACGACTCCGCGTCGTCCCCCGAAGCACAGCGGACCAAGTGCGAGGCGCTGATCACGGCCAAAGGCTGGGACAACGCGGGCCACTTCGCCGACGTCGGTAAATCCGGCTGGGACCCGAAGGTCGTCCGGCCGGAGTTCGAGGAGATGATGTCCGCCGTTCGCGCCGGGCACGTAGACGCAGTGGTCGTGTTCTCGCTGTCCCGCCTCACTCGGCAGGGTGCCCTTGAGGCCATGCTGATCAATGAGGAGTTGGCCAAACACGGCGTGCTGCTCGTCAGCGTGGAAGAGCCCTACCTGGACACGTCCACCCCCATGGGCGTCGCGATCTTCGGCCTTATCGCCGCGCTGGCCCAGCAAGAGTCCGACATGAAGTCGGCGTACATCACGGCGACTAAAGAGACCCTGCGCGCTGCTGGCTCCCACGTGTCCGGCATGGCTCCATACGGCTTCCAGTCGAGCCGGGAGCCGCGCGGGGACCTGGTGGTGGTCAAGCTGGTCCCGGACCCGGCAGAGGCACCGCACGTGCGCCAAATGGTCGAGTGGGCGTTGTCCGGCGTAGCCGCATCTGCCATTGCCCGCAGGCTGAACACAGACGGCGTGCCGACCAAAGCGGCGGACATGGCAGCGCGCGTGACCGCCCGGCGGGACAGGGGCATAAGCAAGCCGCTGGAGCGTACTGCGTGGGTGTCCTCGACCGTGCTGCGCATCCTGCGTGACCCTCGCCTTGCTGGCTATGCCGCTGAACGCCAGGACACCAAGCGAGTCATTTTGCGCGACGATTCCGGCGCCCCCTTGGTAGCACATGAGGGCATCGTTCCCGCTGACGACTGGTGGCGCCTTCAGGACGTTCTAGACGGCCGTACGCCGCAGGTTGTGAGGCAGGCTGGCCGGTCTGTGCCGTCGCTGCTCGGCGGGGCAGGGATGCTGTTCTGTGGGGTGTGCGGATCGTCCATGGTGACCGACCGACGCAACGGCAAGCAGCTCTACCGGTGCAACCGGGCCCAGTCCGGCGCTGTGCCGGGACATGGTGGCCTGGCCATCAGTATGGAAGCCGCCGACGACGTGGTCGCCCGCACCGTGTGGTCGCGCCTGAGTGCGCTGGACCCCGAGGACCGTGAAGACCTGGAATGGCTTGGTGAGGCAGCGCGTCGATTTGCCGCCCAGGCAGACACGGGCGAGCGGCAGGCCGAACTAGCCGCCGCGCGGGCTGAGTTGGAGCACGTACGGGAAGCCCTCCGCACGCTGTATGCCGACCGGCAGGCAGGGCTGTACGCCGGGGCGACCGGCACGGCCATGTTCGCTCAATCCGTCGAGCGGCTGACTGCCCATGAGGCTCGCGTGAGTGAGCGCGTGGCTGAGCTGGGGCGGGATGAGAGCGGCACCGTGGTCATCCCCTCGGAGTGGACGGCCCCGGAAGGCGACCCCATCGGGCCGGAGTCGACGTGGGGCAGTTGGGACCTGGAGCAGCGACGTAGCTTCCTGGCTTTCTTCCTCGACCGCATCACCATCGCTAAGTCCATCGGCCGTGGCCGGCACGCGAACACGGAGGATCGGGTGACTGTGCATTGGGCAGAGGCGCCAGCCAAGTAGGCGCCTGAGCACCCCCTGAGCCCCGTTTGGTCGATCCCTAGCGGGATTTGGTCGAGCGGGGTTCTTTCATGCCTCAGACGGCCGTACAGCGTGTAGGTGTTCAACTCGCTCCTGCCCCATGTAGTCACTGAGCCCATTCCAACTTCGGGCGACAGCCGATCGGCGCTGTGTCGCGGACATCTGGTAGACCCTGGCTATGACGTTCTTGGCGGTGGTCGAGGGTGATGTGGGCGGATGGCGCATTGATCGGGATGCGCTGACAGACGCGATCCGTGCCCGGTGGTCTGGGGTCGAGATCGACTCGATGCACCGCAGCGAAGTACGCAGCCTCACACGGAAGTTCGAGACCGAGAACGGCCCAGGTGAGGCGTATCTGCACGAGGACGGTACCTGCCTGTACATGGATGTCTGGGAGGAGGACGCGATCTGGTTGGCGATCGTCTTTCGCAGGCTGACGCCCGTGGACCTTGACGTGGTGTTCTGTGATGAGGGTTACACCTTCGACGTTCGTCTGCGGGCGGAAATGACAGAGGCCGAATTGACGGACCTGGTGACTGCTGCGGGTTGATCTCAGTCCGCGGCGGCGAGCTGGAGGACCAGCACGGCTTGGACGAGGCTCGTGATCCGGGTCGTCGAGCAGCGGAGTTTGCGGAGGAGGCGCCAGGATTTGACGGTGGCGACGGCCCGCTCGACCAGTGCGCGGATCTTTGCGTGGGACCCGTTGACGGCCTGCTGGCCGGCGGAGAGGCTGTCCCATCGGCCGCGGTAAGGGAGACGGACCGTGCCGCCTGCGCCCTGGTAGCCCTTGTCTGCCCAGCAGGTGATGCCGGCCTCGGCGAGTGCCTCGATGAGGCCGTGCTCGCGCGCAGCACGGACGTCGTGGACGGCGCCGGCCAAGGCAGGTGAGGCCCACATCAGGCGCCCCTGCGGATCGGCTATGACCTGCACGTTCATGCCGTGCTTCTTGTGTTTGCCCGAGTAGAAGGGCTCTGGCTGCGGTGCTCGGTCCGGGTGCCCCCCAGGTCGTCCCGGCGCTGGCGCTGCCCGCCACGGCGGCGGTGCGCGCGGCCGCACTGGCCGGCACCGCACCAGCCGTCATCAGCGAACTGGCCGTCGAGGACGATCTGGCCACAGGCCGGCTCGTGACGGTGCGGACCGGAGCTCGACCTGCGCAGGACTCTGCGCGTCATCTGGGACGGCGCCTCTACTCCGCCGAGCGGTGTGGCACGGGACCTGATCGCTCACATCACCCGCCGCGATCAA